>DASSLE010000402.1:0-9880 GCA_035689725.1 Pseudolabrys sp. | reverse complement strand
CGCCGCCATAGACATTGCGCGCCACAGCTTCGATCAGCGGTTCCTCACCCTGTGCCGCCAGCGCGGTTCGGTAGGCCTGCGTCCGGCCATAGAACGCCTCGCCCATACGCTGCATCTCTTTCGGCACCGAGAGATCGCCTATGCCCATTTCCCGTAAATTGTGGTCCATGTCCTGGCAAAACCGGTCGAAAAGGATCTGACCCATGTCCCGTAGTGCCGGATCCTCCGCCAGCCGGTCGAGAACCGCGACCAGATGAAGCACCAGCAGGTCGAAACGCCCATTGACCGTGTCGGCGACGGCGTATTCGCGATAAAAGCAGGGCAATCGCGCCTGCGCCACGATCGTGCCATACAGGGTGGAAATGGTGTCATGCCGCGCGCTGCGGCTAAACAGGGGAAACATCATCGGTCTTGTCCGGGGGCAAAGAGTGGTTTGCCGCGGTTACGTCAACGCCCTCCCGATGCAAGGTCGAAATGAAGCTGCGTTTGGGGCCAAAAACCGTGCATCTCCGTAAACAACTCCTCCATCTGTCGCTGGCGCTTGCCAGCGCGCTGTCGCTTGCAGCCTGCGGCAGCACCACCGAGACGCTCCAGCGCGGCTACGTACTGCCCGAAGGTGCATTGGAACAGGTACCCGTCGGCGCCACACAGGAACAGGTCCTTATCGTACTCGGCACGCCCTCGACCGTTGCCACCGTCAATGGCGACGCTTTTTATTACATCTCGCAAAAGGCCCAGCGCTCGGCCGCTTTCATGCCGCATGAGGTAGTCGATCAACGCGTGATCGCGGTTTATTTCGACAAAGAGCGCCGGGTGACCCGTCTCGCCAATTACGGTCTAAAAGACGGAAAGATATTCGACTTCTATTCGCGAACCACGCCGACCGGCGGCCAAGAGCTAAGCTACCTCCGCAACATGTTCAAGAACGTCGGCGTGCATTTGTAAGCGTCACGCTATGAAAAAAGAGCCCGAAAAAAACGCGGGCCCTTTTCGTTTTGACGTGCGCGATCAGTGCGCCAATACGGCGAGCAATAGCAGCGCCACGATATTGGTGATCTTGATCATCGGGTTCACGGCGGGACCGGCTGTGTCCTTGTAGGGATCGCCAACCGTATCGCCGGTCACGGCGGCTTTATGGGCATCCGAGCCTTTACCGCCATAGTGACCATCCTCGATGTACTTTTTCGCGTTGTCCCAGGCGCCGCCGCCGGACGTCATTGAAATCGCGACGAACAGCCCAGTGACAATAACGCCGAGCAGCATAGCGCCGAGCGCAGAGAACCCCGCCGACTTACCCGCCGGCCCGCCGCCCGCGATGAAATAGATCGCGAAGTAGCAAAAGATCGGCGACAGCACTGGCAGCAGCGACGGCACGATCATTTCCTTGATCGCGGCCTTGGTGAGCATGTCTACGGCGCGGCCGTAATCCGGCTTGTCCTTGCCCTTCATTATGCCGGGCTTGGCGCGGAATTGTCGTCGCACTTCCTCGACGATAGCCCCGGCGGCACGGCCAACCGCGGTCATGCCCATAGCGGCGAACAGATAAGGCAGCAGTCCGCCGAATAGCAATCCGACCACCACATATGGATTGTTCAGCGAGAAGTCGAGTTGGATGCCCTGGAAGTACGGGTGCGCGGCCGAAGTCCTGGTGAAGAACAGCAGGTCCTGGTTATAGGCCGCAAACAACACCAGTGCACCGAGACCTGCCGAGCCGATGGCATAGCCTTTGGTGATTGCCTTGGTGGTATTACCGACTGCATCGAGGGCGTCGGTGAACTTGCGTACGTTTTTCGGCAGCCCCGCCATTTCGGCAATGCCACCGGCATTGTCGGTGACCGGGCCGAAAGCGTCGAGCGCAACCACCATGCCGGCGAGTGCCAGCATCGCGGTAACTGCGATCGCAATGCCAAACAATCCCGCTTGCGCATAAGCAACCAGAATGCCGGCAATGATCACGATGGCCGGCAGCGCGGTCGATTCGAGCGAGATCGCCAATCCCTGAATGACATTGGTGCCGTGGCCGGTGACCGAGGCCGACGCGATCGACTTCACCGGGCGGAAATTGGTGCCGGTGTAGTATTCGGTAATCCAGATGATGAGACCGGTCACCACTAGGCCGACGACGGCGCAAATGTAGAGCGCCTTGCCGGTAAAGGTGACGCCCGTAATCGGGCCCATGCCGACCAGGGAGTCGGTGACGAACCAGATGGCGACGAGCGAGATAACCGCCGACGCGATGAAGCCCTTATAGAGGGCGCCCATGATCGATTTTTTTCGACCCAGCCGCACGAAAAAAGTGCCGATGATCGACGTAATAATGCAGGCACCGCCAATGGCGAGCGGGTAGATCATCATGTTCATCAGGATCGGCGTATTCGCGAAGAAAATCGACGCTAGCACCATGGTGGCGACGATGGTCACCGCATAGGTTTCAAATAGGTCTGCGGCCATGCCCGCGCAATCGCCGACATTGTCGCCGACGTTGTCGGCAATGGTGGCTGGATTGCGCGGATCGTCTTCCGGGATACCTGCTTCGACCTTGCCGACCAGATCGCCGCCCACGTCGGCACCCTTTGTAAAGATGCCGCCGCCGAGACGGGCAAAGATCGAGATCAGCGAGGCGCCAAAGCCGAGCGCGACGATGGCATCGATCACTGTACGGTCATTTGCTGCCTTGTGCAGCGTGCCGGTGAGGAAGCCGAAATAGAGCGTGACACCCAGCAGCGCGAGGCCTGCCACCAGCATGCCGGTGATCGCTCCGGCCTTGAATGCAAGCTCGAGCCCGCCGGCCAGCGATTTCGTAGCAGCCTGTGCGACCCGCACATTGGCGCGCACGGAGACGTTCATGCCGATGAAGCCAGTCGCGCCTGACAGGACCGCGCCAACCGCAAAGCCGATCGCCACGAGCCACCCCAGCGTGAAACCGATGATCACGAATATCACCAGGCCGACAATGCCGATGGTGGTGTATTGCCGCTTGAGATAGGCCTGCGCGCCCTCGCGCACGGCGGCCGAAATCTCCTGCATCTTCTTGCTGCCAGGATCGGCACTCATCACCGACCGGGTCGCCCAGATGCCATAGACGATCGCAAGCACGCCACAGCCGACGATCAACCACAAAGTAGTCATGGTGGCCATAAACCTCGATTGAATGGTGCTGGGGGAGGAACGCTCCAGCCCGGCGCCAGGAGCGTCGAGGATGGCCGCTTGTTAAGGGCGCTTCACCCCGACCGGGAAACGCGCGGATATAGCCAAAAAGATGCGACCTGTGCAACGCGGAAATACGGTATCACAAAGGGATTCTTTGCAGCGTCCGCCCTTGCCTATTTTTCCTTCACCACCAGCACCTCGAACTTGGCCTTCTCTTCTGGGAGCCAGCGACGATAGCCATCGGGATCGACCCAGGCCTGAACACCCTCCTTGAACGCTCGCGCCAAGCCGGGAGCGAGGGAAGCCAGATATCGGGCTTCATTGACCCGAACATGCGGAATGTTCGCCGTTAATCATCGGCGTTGCCCGGATAGGACGAATTGAGCACGAGCCGGTAGCCCGGGTTTACCCCGGTACAGTAGGTCACTCCCTGGTCTGAGAGCCGACGTCTTCGCCTTGCTTGACTCACACAGTCGACGGCCTTGGCCGGAGCGCAAGCCACACGAGCAGTGCGCCCACCACGAATATGGTCGGGAAGATTACTTCATTGACGGCCGTCCAGCCGAATTTGTCGAGCAGCTGGCCGGACGAGAACGAACTCAGCGCCATGCTGCCGAAAATCAGGAAGTCGTTGAACGCCTGCACCTTATTGCGTTCATGCGGCCGGTGGCACTGCGTCACCATCGTGGTAGCGCCGATAAAAGACAGGTTCCAACCGAAACCGAGCAGCACCAATGCGCTCCAGAAATGCGCCACAGTGATTCCGGTGATGCCAACCGCGGCGGCTGCGGCGATCAGCGCAAGCCCTATACCGGTAATGCGCTCGACGCCAAACCGCGCGGTCAGCGATCCGGTGATGAAGCTCGGCGCGTACATCGCCAATACGTGCCACTGAATGCCGAGCGTGGCATCCGTGACCGAATGACCGCAGCCGACCATGGCAAGTGGAGCCGAAGTCATCACCATATTCATCATGCCATAACTCGCCATGCCGCAGGCGACTGCGACGATGAAACGCGAGTTGCGAACGACCTCGCCGAACGGGCGAGCGCTGTCGTGGCGCGCAGGTGCGAGCGGTGGCACTTTGACGAATTGCAGCACAAGCGCCGCCGCGAGCGCGCAAGCCGACTGGCCGAGATAGCTCGCGGCGAACAGGTGTGGCGATAGCAGATCCTTGGTGAAGATCACGAGCTGCGGGCCGATCACCGCAGCAAAAACACCACCGGCGAGCACCCATGACACGACTTTCGGCCGATAGGCTTCGCTCGCGGTATCGGCCGCAGCGAATCGATAGGACTGGTGTGCAGCGGCGTAGAGGCCGCCACAGAACGTGCCGACCAGCAGCAGCCAGAATTGGCCATTCATCACGGCCGCATATGAGATCAGGCCGGACAGGATGCCGAAGGCCGACCCGCTTTGCAGCGCAAAGCGGCGGCCGAAATGGCGCGCGAGCGCGCCCACGGGCAGCGTGCCAAGCCACATGCCGAGCACCATGGCGGTGATCGGCAAGGTCGCGAGCCCCTTGTCCGGCGCCAGGACCGCACCGACGATGCTAGCTGTGCTCACGATCACGGTGTTATTGCCGCCGGCTAGCGCCTGCGCGACTGCCAGCACAATGGCATTGCGGCGCGCCAGATTGTCATCTGACGCGGCATGCTGGAGAGTTTCGGCGACCGCCGACATGGACAGGCTCCCGGAAAGCCGCCCCTTGTAGCGGCGATCCCGCTGAATCGCCAATGCGGGCCGCGCAGAGCAGTATTGAGCGCGAGTTGCCTGCGTTACCGCTTGCGTGAAGTACGCGACGGCCGCGCCTTCCACGCGAACGCGATCGCGCCGGGATGGCGAATGGTAGCCGACCTCGCCTCAGCCAACGATCGGGCACCGATCTGTCCAAGGGACGCACGAAGTTCAGCGATATAAAGGTCGATCAGGTAGTCCGGCCCCTCGTCGCCGAGCGCGGCCACAGCCCACAGGAGGGACTTCCCCGCAAAGGCCGCGTCGGCGCCGAGCGCCAGCGCCCGCATGACGTCCTGGCCGCTGCGCACGCCACTGTCGATCAGAATCGTTGCTTTCTTGCCAACCGCCGCAACAATTGCCGGCAGGCAGTCGATCGACGGTGTCAGCGCCTCGATCTGGCGACCGCCGTGGTTCGACACCCAAATGCCCTCAATACCAAGCGCAACCGCCTTAGCGGCATCCTCCGGATGAAGAATGCCCTTGACCGCCATCGGGCCCTTCCACGCGTCGCGATAGCGTTTGATCTCTTCCCAAGAAAAAGCGCCGCCCATGCGCGCGCGCGCATAGGCAATGATCTCGTTGGTACTCGCACCCTGGGGGGCGTAGTCGCTGATGGTGGCGAACCGGGGAAAGCCATTCCGCAGGAGCGCGAATAGCCATTTCGGGCGCACCATCATCTCGCAGATCATGCGCGCATTGGGACGGAATTCGTGAGCGAGCCCCGCATACGTTTCGCGCGAGCGCGTCGTGCGCACCGGAACGTCCAAGGTGAGAGTCAGGACCTTGACGTCAACCGCCTGCGCGCGCCGCACCAGGTCGAAACCGATCTTGTGATCGTCATGCCAAAATCGGTAAAGCTGAAGCCAAAACACGTCGGGGGCGACCTCCGCCGCCTGCTCGATCGTGGCGCCGCCAGCGACGCTGAGTGTATAGGGAACGCGCGCACGCTGCGCGGCTTTCGCCATCAGCAGATCGGCGCCTGGCCAGACCAACGAAGGTCCACCCATAGGCGCGATGCCGATTGGCGCCGTGTAGCTGCGCCCGAACAGTTTAACGTCGACCGGCGGCAACGATGGCATCACGCCGTAGCGCGGCACAATTTCAACAGCATCAAACGCCGCCCAATTGTGCGCGATGCCAACATCGTTCCCGGCACCAGTGTCACAATATTCGAAAGCAAAAAGCGGCACGTTGTGCGGCGCACGCCGGCGCAGCCAGGCTGTAGTCGGAAACCGCTTGTTGTGTTTCTGAAAATTTGGATGCTGGGCAACCGGCGTCACCGCCGCCTGTTTTGCCGTCATATCATGCATGGCGAATTCCCGTTTCCTTCATTTACATTTACATTATAACCGGGCCAAGCGCATTCGTCCCGCCAATTTCAGAAATGACTGAACGAGGCGCGCTTGAAAGTAAAAGCGTGGCCATCAGCGGCAAGGAAGCGCGCGCCCTCTCCGGCTTTCACTTTACCAATCTGCGTGACCGCCACATTGGCCGCCTTGGCCGCGGCATGGAAACTGTCGGCCTGGGCTGCCGGCAATGTGCAAACGATCTCGTAGTCGTCACCGCCCGTGAGCACAGATTCGAGTGCACCGGAGTCGGCGGCAATTACTGCTTTGGCCGCCTCCGAGATCGGCACCCGCGCCGCATCAATGTCCGCCGCGACGCCGGACGCCCGACACAGCTTGCCAAAATCACCGACGAGTCCATCGGAGATATCCATCGCCGCCGAAGCATGAGTGCGCACAGCTTCGGCCAGCGCGTTGCGCGGTTGCGGCAAGAGGTAGCGTGAAACGAGATGCTGCCGCTGCGTCTCGCTCAATTTCCAGTCTTTGCCGTTGCGTACCATGACGCCGAGCGCGGCGTCGCCAATGGAGCCACTCACGAACACTCGATCGCCTACCTTGGCGCCGGTGCGGCGCACCATCGTTCCTTCCGGAACGCTTCCAATCATGGCTATGGAAATAGTGATCGGCCCCGGCGTGCGATCAGTGTCACCACCGAACAGCGGACAGCCGAACAGCACAGCGTCACCGCGTAGCCCCTCCGCAAAGCCGGTGAGCCACTCTTCGCCGATCTCCTTGGGGATCGCCAGCGAAAGCAGGAAGCCGAGTGGGCGCGCGCCCTTCGCGGCGAGATCAGACAGGTTCACTCGCAGCGCCTTGCTCGCCACCATATGCGCAGCATCTTCTGGAAAAAAATGCACGCCCCCGACAATAGCGTCGGTCTTGAGCACCAGATCGCATCCCGGAGGCGGCGTGAGAAAGGCGGCATCGTCGGACAATCCCAGCGCACCCGGATGGGTGGCGAGCGGTTTAAAAAAGCGCGCGATCAGGTGATCCTCGGCCGACATGTCGTCGTGTGCAGCCATCGTTTTCACCCGGCGGCGCGGCCAAATTCGGCAGCGCGCAAGCGCCGCGCAAGCTGGTCGAGCACAGCATTGACCATGCCTGTCTCGTCGCGCTCGACAAAAGCGGCGGCCACGTCAGCATATTCGGCCACCACCACCCGCGCCGGCACATCGCTGCGGTGAATCAGCTCATAAGCGCCTGCCCGCAGCGCTGCGCGCAGGACCGCCTCGATACGTTTAAGCGGCCAGCTTTTCGACAATGCATCGTCGATCAAGGGGTCGAGATCACGCTGATCACGCACCACGCCGGAAACGATGTCACGAAAGAATGCCGCCTCAGCCGGAAGATATTGTGCACCCTCAACCTCGCGGCCTATCCAGTGGCTCTCAAATTCAGCAAGGATTTCGTTCAACCCGGTGCCGGCCATATCCATCTGGTAGAGCGCCTGAACCGCCGCGAGCCGGGCCGCGCCGCGCTTGTTCGCCTTGCGCGCGTCTTTATCGTCGCGTGTGGCACCGGCGCTCATCAGCGCCACACAAGTGTGTGCTTGAGCGCGACCATGGTGAGTGCCGCGCGGGCAGCGGCGCCACCTTTGTCGCCCTCTTCAACGCGGGCGCGGGCATGGGCTTGCGCCTCGTTTTCGACGGTAAGGACACCGTTGCCGATGGCGAGCCGCTCTTTCACCGCAAGATCCATCAGGGCACGCGCCGACTCGTTCGACACAAGCTCGAAATGGTAGGTCGCGCCGCGAATCACGCAGCCAAGTGCAACCACGCCATCATACGGCGCGCGCCGCCGTCGCGCTGCGTTCATGGCAATCGCAATGGCGGCAGGAATTTCCAGGGCGCCCGGGACGGTGACCCGATCGTAGCGTGCACCAGCCTTGTCAAGCACGCGCGTCGCCCCGCGCAACAGCTCATCAGAAATATTGTCATAGAAGCGTGCTTCCACGATCAGCATATGCGGGCTTTCGCGATTTTCCGTGCTGCGCTTTTTCGTGGCCATGACCCGAATATTCCCGATTGAGCGGCGTGGTAGCAAGCGGTGCCAACCCTAACAAGGGGCGCGTGCCCCGGATTTTCACCGCACTGCTAACGTGCTGCGCTGCCGCCCGGGACAAGGCTACCGCACCTGCGCCAGCCGCGTTGCATAGCGCGCCATCATATCGACTTCGAGATTGACATCATCGTCCTTACGAAGTGCTCCAAATGTCGTCACTTGCAAAGTGTGCGGGATCACAAGCACCGAAAACGTATCGCCTTCCACGGTGTTGACCGTCAGGGAGATGCCATCAAGCGCAACCGAGCCCCTGGGCGCGATGAAGCGCGCGAGCTCGGCCGGCGCGCGCAACTCGATGCGCGCCATTTCAGCCATGTCCTCACGACCGACCACGATCGCAAGGCCGTCCACGTGGCCAGCGACCAGGTGTCCGCCCAATTCATCGCCGAATCTCAGCGGACGCTCGAGATTGACTTTGGACCCGTGACGCCAGCGGCGCACGGTAGTGACACGCAGCGTTTCGTCCGCCGCATCCACAGCGAACCAGATACGGCCATCTTCTTCACCCGCGTCCACGACCGTCAGACAAACGCCCGAACAGGAAATCGAGGCACCCTGCACAATCTCGGCGCGCGGATAGTTACAGAAGATCGTGATGCGGTGCAGGTTGCCTGCGCGCGGTTTGACCGAACGCACTTCGCCCATATCGGTGACGATGCCGGTGAACATCTCAAGTCCGCGCGAAACTTTCGAGCGTGTCTGCGCCGAGCTTTTCGCTGCCGCGCGATGTTAGCCGGCCAGTCAACTCTTCGAGTGGGATGCCTTCCAACGGATCGATGCCGCCCGCGCCAATGGATTTTTCTCCGCGCAGCACGAACGCTTCGTCCACGAGATCGGCCGCGACAAAGCTGGCCGCAACAGTCGGGCCGCCTTCTACCATCAGCCGGGTGATGCCTTGCTCGGCGAGAGTCTTCAGCACCTGGCGGAGGTCAAGCCGACCATCAGTATCGTCGACGCGGAAAACTTTACAGTTCTTTTGCTGAAGAATTTCTTCTGCAATCACGGATGGCCTGTGCGAGGTGAACACCCAAGTCGGCGTTTCGCGCACGGTTGCAACCACGGATGTCGCCAACGGCAAGCGCAGTTGCGCGTCGAGCACTACGCGCACCGGAGAGCGTTCGAACATGCCAGGCAGGCGACAGGTCAATTGCGGGTCGTCGGACAACACCGTGCCGATACCGACCAGAATAGCATCGCTCACCGCACGCATCTGAAACACCCGCTCGCGCGCCGACTCGCCGGTGATCAAAGCTTGTTTGCGGCCGGCCAGCCCCGCCTTGCCGTCGGCGGAGATCGCAAGCTTGAGCATCACGTGCGGCCGCCGTTGAGCAATGCGCCTGATGTGGCCGGCATGCGTGCGTCGCGCTTCTTCCGCTCTGACGCCAATATCCACGGCGACACCCTTGGCGCGCAGCCGCTCGTGGCCCTGCCCCGACACTTCCGGATTGGGATCCTCCAGCGCCGAGACCACGCGCGCGATACCGGCGCGCACGATGGCGTCGGCGCACGGTGGTGTCTTGCCCTGATGCGAGCACGGCTCGAGCGTCACATACATCGTGGCGCCCTCCGCCGCTTTTTTGGCGCGG
>DASSLE010000401.1:0-7688 GCA_035689725.1 Pseudolabrys sp. | reverse complement strand
ATCCGGCAAGAGCATTTGCGCATCCGATGGATGTCGTGCGCGATCCCGATCTAACTCTAAACGAGAAGCGGGCAATTCTGGCGTCATGGGCCTCCGATGCATGTGCAGTGGAGGCGGCCCCTGAACTTCGTATCGCGACTTCGGGTGGAGTCGTGCGCTGGGACGATATTATGGACGCTCTCCGCACACTCGACCGCGAAGCTGACGGCAACGGAAAACCGCTTCCTCACTACAAACGGGTACTCGCGAGGAAGCGAGCCGGTCTATTCAGATTGAGCCGACCTCGTTCGCGGCGAGATCGCGGCGATCAAGGTCAATTGCCTAACTAGCTTCGAAGATGCAACGGGGGTCAGATATGAACAAATACCTCAATAGAGAGCAATTCCTCGGATGGAGCGGCTTTATAATGAGTTCGCTCTTTATCCTGGCATTGACGCTCTCATCGATCCGCTAGCAACCACCCCATAAGATTGTACGCCGTACGTTTGTGTGGCGCACATCTTCCGGCCGGGAGCGACGTCGTAGGAAAACGATCGCAGACCAGCTTCATGTCCGCTTTTGACCCAAAGCGGACATTGGCGAGCACACGCTTATAAAGCAAAAATGAGGATGCGCAGCACCGAGCACCTTGATGAACTCGCGCCGTCTCATTGCTACCCCCGAGGCTCGAGACAGGGGATCGTAGCAACCTGCACCCGCACTCTGGAAGTGGTCGGGCGTGTGCTCGCCAATGTCCGCTTTGGGTCAAAAGCGGACATGAAGCTGTCTAATCGCAATGTCCGCTTTACCCCCCAAAAGCGGACATTCCGACCAATCGAAGAATAAATCGCGATCCACGCTTATCAATTTAGCTGACGACAGAGCGCTGCCTCGCCACGGCAGCTGTCTGCCGAATAGACCGTTGCCCTCCGAAGCTGACAGGAAAACTTGAGCGCCAGTTCGAGAAATCCTTCTAATTCAGCAGTCGTCTTTCCTACATCACGCGTTGCCGCAGTCTGTGGCACGAACGGGCCACATCTGAGTGACGATGCTGTCATGTCGGTGTCACGTCCGCTCTTACTCCAATAGCGGACAAACGCGGCTGCAGTTGGAATGTCCGCTTTGTGCCAATAGCGGACATCGCGCTGTTTACCCAATCACCGCGTCAAACCTGCTGGGAAAGGACTACGACCGCCGTCGAATCTGCATCGCTATCCGCACGAGTTCCGCCAGGTTGCGTGCGCCGATCCGCTCCATGACCCAGGCACGATGGTTCTCGACGGTTTTCGCGCTTATTTTGAGCCGCGCCCCGATCTCCTTGCTCGACAGCCCGGCGACGGCAAGCTCCATGACTTCACGTTGTCGGGATGACAGCGAGTTGAACCGGGACTGTAGTTTTTCGAGTTCGGCGGCATTGCTCATCTGCTGCCGTCCGTGCTCCACCGCATTGCGGATGCTGGCCAGAAGACGATTTTCATCGAATGGCTTTTCGATGAAATCAAATGCCCCAATCTTGATGGCCGATACCGCCATGTCGATGTCACCATGGCCTGTAATTAGGATAATCGGCCTGATGAAACCTCGCGTATTGAGATGATGGACGAGATCGAGGCCCGACATGCCCGGCATGCGCACGTCGGAGACGACGCAATCGAATTGCACGGAGCGATCAGTGGCCTTGAGAAAATCTTCAGCTGAATCGAAGCACGACGTCTTGACCTCCTGACGCTCAAAATAAAGTCGCAAGGAGTCGAGCACCGCTGCGTCGTCGTCGATGAGCGCAATGTGGATCGGATCAGGCATGGGACGGCGCCTTTACGACCGGAAGCGTGAAGTGAACGGTGGCGCCCTGCGCATTTCTCTCCAGCCAAATACGGCCGCCGTGAGCCTCGACAATCGATTTGCATAACGGTAATCCGAAGCCAAGACCCTCAGCCTTGGTGGAGGAAAATGGAAGAAACGGGTTTTCGAGGCGGTCAGGCAGAAATCCCGGACCGGTATCGCTTACCCCGATATTGATGAAATCTGCATCGGCAGCCGTCGCTCTTATCAAAACGGAACCGTGGGGATGGCCGGCTTTGCCGATTGCCTCAATTGAGTTGTGCAGGAGGTTGAGCAGGGCTTGCTCGATTTGAAGAATGTCCACCATGACTGGCGCAAGGTTGTCGGCGAAGACAGCTCGGGCGCTGACATGGGCTCGATCGAGATCCGGTTGGCACAAAGCGAGTGTCTCCTTGACGATACGTTCGACATTGCATGGGGCGCGGCTGCTGCGGTCGAGTCGGACCAGCGCCCGTAGACGGCGCACCACTTCGGCCGCTCGCTCGACCTGCGCCACTGCCTTCTTCGCAGCGTCTGCCACGGACGCAGCATCTGTACTTCCCGAACAGATTGCGTCGTCGACCAATCGCGTGTAGGTGCCGGCGGCCATCAAAGGCTGGTTTAATTCGTGCGCCACGGCGGCAGCAAGCTCACCCATGCTGCCGAGTCTCGCGAGACGAGCAAGCGCGTCCTTATGCAGACGCAGCTGGGATTCGGTACGGCGGTGTTCGGTGACCAGTTCTCCGGCGACGAGGCCGGTCATTGCGAGAACAAGCATGAGGGCCTGAAGAGCCGTCACGTCGTGACCTCTGCCCGGGAAAAGTATAACGCCTAAAATCAATCCGAGCTGCGTGATGAGAATGCCGACGGTAACGCCTTCGGACCCCGCGCGCACGGCCATCCATACGACTGGCAGAAATAGAACGTAAAACAGCTGGAACTGCTTCTCTTCCGCATAGCCGAACACAAGCGCCAATGCGGCGGCGATGGCAGCAAGTTGAAGCAGTGTTTCAACAGAAAAACGCAGCGTACGCCTGCGCGTCAAGGCAATGAGCGCGAACGGTGCGACGACAATGATTCCTATGACATCGCCGATCCAATAGCGAAGTGTCGCCGCGACAAAATCCTTTGCCGGCAGCAACCCCGTGGTCGTCATCACCGCCACGTAACTCGACGCCACGAATGCCGCGCTAATAACCGCGACAAACATCAACACAAACAGGTCGCGCATCGATGACAGGGCTGGATCAAACCGCGTGCTTGGGCGCGACAGGAATATCAACGCGGCTGAATAACCGCCGCCGATGAGCGCTGAAGTCGACAGCTCAACAATCCACGGCAACGGGGCCTGATTCTGCACGAGATCCGAGAGCAACGGACCGACAAAAAGAAAGGGGATCATTCGCCGGCCGAACAGGAGGATGAGAACGAAGCTCAATCCCGTGCCGGGATTCCAGGGCGTAATGCCGAACGGTGCGTATGGCTCGATGAAACTGATCCAATCGAGCAGCACGTATCCCGCAAGATAGCCGATGCCAAGCACGACCATGGGCAATGAAAGGATGCGCGGGTAGGCCACCGGGGTTGATCGCATCATCGCGGCGTCTTGTTCGATCATGATGATCTGCCGTTTTCCCGTTACGCGGGAATAACACCTAGGTGTTTACACCCAAGAACTCTCGCTCAGAGATATTGACCCAGGGATTCGTCCGGAATTGCCGGCGTCTGTCCATCTCTTAGCTTATCCAAACGGTCTATCGCGAATCATCTCCGCGCAAAAGAGCGGAGGGTGCGACATGGGAGTACCTCAATGAAATCGATCATCTCGCTGGAAAGAATTCCGTACAGATCGGCACAGCAAACGTTCCGCACAACAAAGCGCGACATCCATAGATTACTCACGACCACTCTGGCGGCCGTGGGAGCGCTCGTTGCACTTTGGGGGCCGACCTATCTATCGCTTCTGGATAATTTCGGCGGCGAGTTTGCGGCCCGGTCCGAGGCGTTTGAATGGTTGTTGGTCATGGTTGCTGCCTTCGGCTTGGGGAGCGTTCTTTATCTGGCGTGGCAGGACACAAAGGATCCCACCTGGCACGCGGCACATAAGCTGCCGCCGATCTAATACAGAACGCCCACCATCGCGACGAAAATGAGGAGTTGCGGATGCTCGACGTTTTGAGCGGTCTTGGCGTGAACATGCAGCCGCAATTCTGGATTTCGGTCGCCGAAATCATTTGGATCAACGCTCTGCTGTCGGGTGACAATGCGATCGTCATTGCGCTCGCGTGCCGCGCCCTGCCGCGAAAGCAACGGGTGGCGGGTATGGTGCTCGGCACTTCCGTTGCGCTTGCCTTGCGCATTGTCTTCACCGGCGTCGTCGTAACGCTGATGTCAGTTCCCTACCTCAAGATTGCGGGCGGTGGGGCGCTGTTCTGGATTGCATTAAAATTGCTCGCGCCGACCGAGACATCAGCCAAGGTTCACGTGTCGAGCGAAAGCGTGCTACGGGCCGTATCGGTCATTGCTGTCGCAGATATTGTGATGAGCCTCGACAACGTGATTGCGGTAGCGGCTGCTGCGGACGGCAACGTTACCATGCTAGTTTTCGGGCTTGGCATCAGCATTCCCATCATCGTGGGTGGCGCCACCGTTCTCATGGCGACGCTCAATTACTTCCCTCTGATCATCTGGGGAGGCGCGCTGGTGCTAGGCTGGCTTGCTGGCAGCGTGATTGCCAGCGATCCCGTCGTGGTCGAAGGCGCGAGGGCTTTCGGACCGACCGCCCAGGAAAAGATCGTGTTGATGTGTTCGATTATGGGTGCAGCGGGCGTATTGCTGGCCGGCCTGCTCGGCCGCGCAAAACAGCCGGTTCCGTCGAGTGCCTAAAGTCCGCTTTGGGTCATAAGCAGACATTTGCACTGCAATAGGCAATGTCCGCTTTACCCCCGAAAGCGACATTGGATGCGTTTTCTCGGACGTCCGCTTTGGGCCAAAACCGGACATTTAAGAATTTTGGCTCCCACCAAAAGTAAACCGCTAATGCGTTTACCGGAGCGTTGCTTGTTTCACTAACCGTTTCCGGCAAATTCAATCTGATGTTAGTCTGAGGCATCGGTGCGCCGTTTATTTAATCGGGGCATTTTATGAAGGATGTGACGGACAAGAACTTTGGAGTAGTTATTGCATTCTTACTGCCCGGTTTTTTGTTTTTGTGGGGAATTTCCTTTTCAAATGATGAGATCGCTAGCTGGCTTGTTAAGGCGAGTTCTAAAGACGCGCCCCTCATTGGAAGTTTTCTTTATGCTACCATTGCTTCGCTAGCGCTTGGATTACTAATCGATGCGGTTCGAGCAGTTGTCGTCGAAGAAACATTTTATCGTCTGTTCAGACTTGGAAAGCCTGAAATAAATTCATCGAAGCCGCCGCTCATTCGATCACCTTCCGGCAGCGTTGCGTCCTGTCACACCAGGTGCGGCTTGCTGGCGGTCAACCATGCATGATTGTTGCGCCGCCGAGGTGGCCGCTCTCTCGCCATTAACCATAGGTTCCGATTTTAACCATAAGGTACGGCTCTACCTCGGTTAATTTAATATTAACGTGCAATTATTCTCTGAACCACGTCTCAGCATCCTGGTCAGTCAAGAGGCAAATAAAAAATAGATCTGATCAGAGACCAGCTCGTAAGAGGCGATCATGAGTGCTCCGATCAGCGATGACGGCAATGATTCCGAACTTAGTAAGTATGCGCCTAAACAATTTAGCGAGCAGCTGCGAATGCCTGCTGCCGCGCAACTTTACGTCAAGTCGGCACCAACGGTTCCGTCGTCCACAGACGTAGATCAGGACCGGCTGACAAGGTCTGAATTTGCGTCATGGGCGGAGTCCATCCGGCAGCCACCACTACGACGGGCGACGGATTCGACGATGGCGCTGATCGGCCGGATTGCAGTGGTGGTCGCCTTTGCGGCTGTCGTCGCATTGTTGACGGTCTTCGCGAAGCCGCTATGGCAGGGTGCGCTGCCGAGTGCAGATCCGCACACCTTACAAGCTTCCAAACCATCTGACCGACTTACAGCGAATAAAGCGCCGGCGAATAACGCACTCGTTCCAGCCACGACAATTGCAGCGGCCCCTAGCGCGGAGCCGTCTGCAACAGCGCCGGCGCAGCAAGCGTCGCTCTCACCGAACTCGCAAGAACCGCGGAGCACCGTTCGGGGGGTAACCGATACTGAAATTCGGTTTGGGATTTCCGCACCATTCAGCGGTGCGACCAAGGAACTCGGTCAGAATATGAAGCTGGGCATCGAGGCGGCATTCCGCGAGGCCAACGCTAACGGCGGGGTGCACGGCCGGCAGCTCCGGCTCATCGCGGCGGATGACGGTTACGAGCCGGCTCGCGCTGCTGAAACAATGAAGCAGCTCTTTGAGAAAGACCAGGTTTTTGGAGTGGTCGGCAATGTGGGAACGCCCACGGCGGTAGTCGCAGTGCCCTACGCGCTTCAACGCAAGATGCTGTTTTTCGGGGCATTCACCGGCGCTGGTTTACTCAGGAGCGATGCGCCCGACCGATATGTTTTCAATTACCGCGCCAGCTACGCGGAAGAGACCGAGGCCATGGTGCACTATCTGGTGAAGGTCAAGCGGCTAAATCCGGAGCACATTGCCGTCTTTGCCCAGCAGGACGCGTACGGAGACTCGGGCTTCGCCGGCGTCGCCAAGGCCTTCCGTTCACTCGGAGGCAACGACAGCACAATTTTGCGGCTCAATTACCAGCGCAACACCGTTGATGTGGACGACGCTGTCGAGCAACTCCGAAAGAGTCCGATCCCAATAAGAGCGGTGATCATGGTGCCCGCCTATCGGGCCGCGGCCAAATTCATAGAGAAGACGCGCAATCTCTATCCAAATATGATTTACAGCAGCGTTTCTTTCGTGGGCAGCACCGCGTTGGCCAGTGAGCTGATGCTCCTGGGCAAAAGGTTTGCAACTGGGGTCATCGTGACGCAGGTCGTGCCGGCGGTCGAGGGCTCCTCGTCATTGGTCCTCAATTACAAATCTGCGCTCGCCAGATACTTCCCCGGGGAGGCGCCCGATTACGTGTCCCTCGAAGGTTATGTGATGGCCAACGTGTTGATCGCGGCGTTAAAACAGAATGGCCCTCAGCTTGACACCGAAAGACTGGTTGCAACTCTCGAAAATCTCCACGACCTCGACCTTGGGCTCGGGACGCCCGTGAGCTTCGGCCGGTCCGAGCACCAGGGCGTGCACAAGGTGTGGGGTACACAGCTGGACGCGAACGGGCGCTATCAACCCATTGACCTGCATTAGCGGCAGCACGGTTCATTGTTGGCTATCGATGTCCGCATTGGGTCATTAGCAGACATTTGCAGCGCACAAGCCTATGTCCGCTTTACCTCCAAGAGCGGACATGTGCGGTGCAACTAGCGATGTCGGCTATGGGCCAATAGCGGACATTCCGCCATTCACTCGATCACCTCGTCGGCCCTGGCGAGTAGCGACGGTGCGATTGTGAGGCCGGGTGTCTTGGCGGTCTTGAGATTTATCAGCATCTCGAATTTGGTCGGTTGCAAGACCGGCAGGTCGGCGGGCTTAGGGTGGCGATCTTCGTAGACACGAAGCTTCAAAACTTCATCAGCGCGCCTGGTTGCAGCTTTCGTCGTTGGCTGCGTTGTAGCGATTCGCGTCCATGTTACCGCCGCGGTTCCATTTGGCGCACCATAAGAAGGGGCGGATCGCCACAGGCGGGGGCTGTAACATCAACCTGAGCGTGACCGTAATCCGAATCGCACCAACGTCCGCCCTCGAAAAGGCCGTGCGAAGCAGCGATCCGGCCGAGGGCGACACGACCCGGCAGATTGCAGCGCGGA
>DASSLE010000400.1:0-3038 GCA_035689725.1 Pseudolabrys sp. | reverse complement strand
CTGCGCGCGGAGGGCGCGACCGACTATCTCGCCACCCCGCTGATTTTCACTAACGACTCTGTTCATGTGGCAACTTGGTCCACACGGCAGGTGGGCGGGTTCACTGACGCGCAAATTGCCGGCATCGAGACGATCGTAAGGCCACTCGCGCGTGTTGCTGAGATCCGGGCATTGCAACGAACTGCCAGCAATCTGCTCGATACCTATGTCGGCCATAATGCCGGCGAGCGCATTCTGGCCGGACGCATTAGGCGAGGCCATACCGAAACGATCCATTCGGTGATCTGGCTCTCGGATATGCGCGGCTTTACGTCTATGGCAGACCGGCTGTCACCACAGAAGTTAGTCGATCTGCTTAACCGTTATTTCGATTGTCAGGTTCCAGCGATTCTGAGGCACGGTGGTGAGGTCCTCAAATTCATTGGCGACGGGCTGCTTGCGATCTTCCCCTTCGCTGAAGGTATGTCGGATACCCGTGAGACCTGCCTTTGTGCGCTCGCGGCCGCGCGCGAAGCCGAGGTCAATATTGATGCCATCGACACGTTTAGCAATACGCATGGAGTACGCTTTGGTCTGGCGCTTCATATCGGCGAAGTGCTCTACGGCAATATTGGCAGCGGTAATCGGCTGGACTTCACGTGCATCGGCCCGGCCATCAACCTCGCGGCGCGTCTCGAAAAGCTGGCAGCTGGCCTTGGGCGAACGATCATTCTGTCCGCCGATTTCGCGCAACAGTCCCGGGTCGATTTGGAGCCGCTAGGCGAGTTCACGGTCGCGGGTTTTGCGGCGGCACAGAGGGCGTTTGGCCTGCCGGCCGACTCCACTGTGAAGCCAGCCGGCTAAACGACTTATAGTTTTTGGTTCCGATAAATTGGATTATCGGAAGTAATATCTAGGTTCGCTATTGGGGGTAAAGCGGCCATGCGCGGGACGTTGTGAAATGTCTGCTAATGACCCAAAGCGGATATGGGCTCGTCCAGGCGGAGACTTGCCCTGTTGGCCCCGTCAAAAAAACTGAGGATTAACTTGCGATTGTGCCTGAGACTCACGCCAAAAATATGCGCTGCGCGACTCATGCCGTTAGCACCGCTGAAAGGATGGAGATGAAAATTAATTCAAAGGATTTTCGTGTACGTGAGGGAGACGAGGTCAACCTCCGAAAGTGGCCGACGAACGTGGAGCCCGTGTACAAATCGAAGGAGCACTATCAAAAGCTTCTGGGAGAACACGTTACGCAACTAAGCGCGCTGCAGGAGCTTCTATACGCATCCAACCGCTATGCAGTCCTGCTGATCTTTCAGGGAATGGATGCCGCAGGAAAAGATAGCGCCATCAAGCACGTGATGTCCGGGATCAATCCGCAAGGCTGCCAAGTATTCAGCTTTAAACATCCCAGCGCCATGGAATTACAACACGACTTTCTCTGGCGTAGCACCCGTGATCTACCGGAACGCGGGCGGATCGGCATCTTCAATCGATCCTACTACGAGGAGGTGCTGATCGCCCGTGTGCATCCTAAGATTCTCCTGAGTGAAGGGATCCCAGACGCGCCGCAGCACGACAAGGCAGTGTGGCAAGATCGGTACCGTTCGATCGCGAATTTGGAGAGACACCTCCATATCAATGGAACTCGCATCATCAAGTTCTTCCTCCACCTCTCGAAGGAGGAGCAGCGAAAGCGCTTTCTGGCGCGGATCGATGAGCCGGAAAAGAACTGGAAATTTGGCGTTGCGGACATCGAGGAAAGGAAATTCTGGAAGCATTACATGAAGGCGTATGAGGAATGCCTCAGTGCAACAAGTATCCAGGATGCGCCCTGGTATGTCGTTCCCGCCGACGACAAGGAAAATGCCAGGTTGATCGTCTCGCAAATTATTCTCGACACATTCGATGGACTCAAAATGACTTACCCCAAAGCGGACGCAAAGCGCCGGAAGGAATTGCAGTTGATCCGCGAGCGACTGGCGAAATGAATTCTTGAACACTCCAATTCAGTCATAAATGCGATCGGAAAACGATAATATTCAAACTCATCGAGGGTCTGCTTTAACGTTGCGGCCTTCCTGGTCAGCCGCGCTGCCGCACTCACCGGGAACGTCGAATATATCGACGCGGGCTATCACGTCGTGGGCTGATCATATGCCAAGTTGGAGAACCTGAATGGAGCGGATCGAGAACAGGACGTTTGGCGAGCTTGAGCCGGGAGACACGGCAAGTCTCGTCCGGACGCTCACCTACAAAGACATCGAGGTATTCGCGATCATGTCGGGGGACATCAACCCCACGCATGTGGACGCGGATTTTGCCAAAAGCGACATATTCCACAGGGTGGTGGCGCATGGCATGTGGGGCGGAACACTGATCTCCACAGTGCTCGGAACCCAATTACCCGGTCCGGGGACGATCTACGTCGATCAGTCACTGCATTTCCATCGGCCTGTAGGCCTTGGTGATACAATCACCGTGACGGTGAAAGTGACGAAGAAGGTTGAAGAAACCCGCAGAGTCATCTTCGACTGCCGCGCGTCGAACCAGCGTGGTGAAGATGTGATCACCGGCACCGCAGAGGTCATCGCACCGACCGAAAAATTCTCGCGTCCGCGCGTCGTTCTGCCTGAAATCGAACTACGGCAGAAGGGGCGCCGCTATGAACGCCTGATCGAGATGACCCGCGGTCTCGATCCAATCCGCACAGCGGTTGTCCATCCTGTCGATACGCCGTCTCTGCTCGGCGCCGTGGAAGCCGCACGCGCCAAACTTATTGTGCCGGTGCTGGTTGGTCCAGAGCCCAAGATCCGCGCCGCTGCCACGCAGGCTCAACTCGATCTCACCCCTTACGAGATCGTTCCAACGGAGCATAGCGACGCCGCGGCGGTGCAGGCCGTCGCCATGGCCCGCGCCGGCAAGGTTGAAGCGTTGATGAAAGGCGCGCTCCACACAGATGAACTTATGCGTGCGGTTGTCGACAGTGATCACGGTTTGCGAACCGCGCGCCGGATGAGCCATGTCTTCGCGATCGACGCGCCCGGCTATCCGAG
>DASSLE010000399.1:0-2027 GCA_035689725.1 Pseudolabrys sp. | reverse complement strand
CAGCATCATCAGCGGTTCCTATGACATCCCGGCTGCGCATGTGTCGGTGGACGGCGTCTATACCAACAAGGCGCCGGGCGGCGTCGCCTATCGCTGCTCGTTCCGCGTCACCGAGGCGGCTTTTGCCATCGAGCGCGCCATGGACATTATGGCACAGAAGCTCGGCATGGACCCGGTCGAGTTTCGGATGAAAAACCTGATCCGGCGCGAGCAGTTCCCATATACCTCGGCGTTCGGCTGGGTTTACGATTCCGGGGACTACCAGACCGCGCTTAACAAGGCGGTGGAGACGGTCGGCTACAAGAAGCTGCGCGCGGAACAAAAGCAAAAGCAAGACGCGTTCAAGCGCGGCGAGACACGCGAACTGATGGGCATCGGCGTCGCTTTCTTTACCGAGATTGTCGGCGCCGGGCCGTCGCGCAATTGCGACATCCTCGGCATCGCGATGTTCGATTCCGCAGAAATCCGCATCCATCCGACCGGGAGCGGAATTTGCCGGCTCGGCACTAAGTCGCAAGGGCAGGGCCACGAGACAACCTATGCCCAAATCATCGCAACAGAGCTGGGGATCGCCGCCGACAACATCATGGTGGAAGAGGGCAACACTGACACCGCGCCTTATGGTCTCGGCACCTATGGCTCGCGTTCGACACCGGTCTCTGGCGCCGCTACCGCCATGGCCTGCCGCAAGATCAAGGCCAAGGCGCAGATGATCGCCGCGTATATGCTCGAAGTGCACGACGACGACCTCGACTGGGACGTCGACCGCTTCCGGGTGAAGGGCAACCCCGAGCGCTTCAAGACTATGACCGAACTCGCCTGGGCGGCTTATCACGAAGTGCCGCCCGGTATGGAACCCGGCCTCGAAGCGATCAATTATTACGATCCGCCGAATTTCACGTTCCCGTTCGGCGCATATATCTGCGTCGTCGATGTGGACGTCGATACCGGCTCGACCAAGGTGCGGCGGTTCTATGCGCTCGATGATTGCGGCACGCGCATCAACCCGATGATTATCGAGGGCCAGATCCACGGTGGCCTGACCGAGGCCTTCGGCATCGCCATGGGTCAGGAGATCCATTACGACGACGAGGGCAACGTGACTACGGCGTCGCTGATGGACTACTTCCTACCGACGGCGGTCGAGACGCCGAAATGGGAAACAGACTGGACGACGACGCCCTCTCCGCATCACCCGATTGGCGCCAAGGGGGTGGGAGAGAGCCCGAATGTCGGTGGCGTGCCATGCTTCTCAAATGCCGTGAACGACGCATTCAAGTTCCTAGGGAGCACCCACATCTCGATGCCTCACGACAATTGGCGAACCTGGATGGCCGCGGACAAACTTGGCCTCCATCCATGAGGATATCGGCCAGTTGGGCTTTAGCGGCGCCGGTGCGAATCCGGCGCCGTATTGCCATATAATGGATGCACATGAGCCTGAACCGCGACGACATCTCAGACCGGCTGGCCGCCGTCGGCTATATCGCTGACCGCGATCTCGCGACCGCGCTGTGGCTGATGGATTTCCTGAAACGCCCACTGCTGCTCGAGGGCGAAGCCGGCGTCGGCAAGACCGAGGTGGCAAAAGCGCTCGCCGCGGTTCACGGCGCCGAGCTGATTAGGCTGCAATGCTACGAGGGTCTCGATCAGAACGCTGCGCTCTACGAATGGAACTATCAACGCCAACTCCTCGCCATCAAGACGCGCGAGGGGGTGGGTGCAAATGCTGATGCAATCGAAGATCACATATTTTCCGAGCGTTATTTGTTGGAGCGGCCGCTGCTCGCGGCGATCCGTCGCGAAAAACCTCCGGTGCTTCTTGTCGATGAAGTGGACCGCGCCGACGAAGAGTTCGAAGCCTTTCTGCTCGAGTTGTTGTCGGATTTCCAGGTCAGTATCCCTGAGCTCGGCACCATCAAGGCAACCTCGATCCCCCGTGTGGTTCTAACGTCGAATGGGACGCGCGAATTGTCCGACGCGTTGCGTCGGCGCTGCCTCTATCATTACGTCGATTTCCCCGATAT
>DASSLE010000398.1:0-2151 GCA_035689725.1 Pseudolabrys sp. | reverse complement strand
CGGCTGTTGTTGAAAACGATGGTCAGGATCGGAAGATTGTGAACGGCGGAAACCCAGTGGCCAACCATGGGATTGGCGAACATATAGGCACCGTCGCCAACCGTCGCGACGATGAACTCATCCGGTGCTGCCAGTTTGGCGCCAAGCGCTGCGCCCAAGCCCCAGCCGAGTCCGCCCGCTGGGCCAAGTGCGAAGAAGGTGCCAGGTTTTTCGCGCGCGCAATGGTCCGGGCGTAGCGGGTACTCATTGATGATAATGGCGTTTTTGCCGACGGTTTCACTGATCACACGAGAGAGATATTCCGGCGAAATCGTCGTACCGGCGGCGGAATCCCTTGCCAGCTGCGCGTGTCGTGTATGCATGCGGTCTGTCAGACGCGCGCGCCGCGCGGCGATCCGTGCATCAGCCATCTGCAGGCGCGGCTCGACCGCGCGCACCAGCGCCTCTAGCGCCTGAGCGGTTCCGGCCTGCACAGTAAGATCGCTCGGGAAGCTGCGCATCGGATAGCGAACATAAATCGGGTCTTCACCCACATGCGCGACGCGGCAGCCGCCGGGCGGATGTTGCAAATGCGGGATCCACGGCACATCGGATTCAAGTACGATCACCAGATCGGCATCGGCGAGAAGCGTGCCGGGCTCAAAGCCGAAATGCATCGAGTGGCTCGAAGGAAGGCAGACCGTGCGCGGGTTGTGCGCAACCACGGGGATCGCGCAGCGTTCAGCCAGACGATCGAGTAGTGGGACCGCCTCAGCGGGCAGGGCGGCGGTGATGATAAGTGGGCGTTCCGCCGAATCGATCCATTCGGCGAGCGTTGCGATCGAGCGCGGATCCGGATGTACGGGCGCTGCTTGCGGCCGAGGCTTCGTTGGCCCGGTTGGCTCTGGCAGCGAAGCGGCGAGTGGCTCGCGTGGCAGTACCAGGTAAACAGGCCCGCGCGGATGCGCCATCGCCACTTCGACCCCGCGTGCAACCACGTCTCCGATCTGACCTGGCATGCGCAATTCGTAGTCCCACTTCACCAACTCGCGCACCATGCCGGCCTGATCGAACATTTCTTGCGCCCAATGGATAGGACGCGTGCGAGAGCCGAAAGTACCTTTCTCTGTGATAGGTGTGCGACCGGCGGCCAGAATGAGCGGCACTCGATCGCGCGAAAGGTTGGTGAGATTGTTGGTGGTATTGGCGGTGCCAACGTTGACATGAACCATTACCGCCTGCGGGCGGCCGGTCATTAGATAGGCGCCGTGCGCCATCCCAACCGCGAGATTCTCGTGCGGTACCAGAATAGGTTTTGGCACCTTGGCATTGGTCTTCTTGGCGCGGCTGAAGGCCTCCACGATCGGCGGGAAGTCCGTGCCAGGATTGGCGAAGAAATAATCGATACCATGATCGGCAAGCGCGCGCAGGAACGCTTCGGCGGCGATCGTTGGACGTTGTCCCGTCGGTGTCGCGGCCATTACGATTCGTCCTTCAATCGTCCGCCTGAAAGGCCCGCGGACGCTACGTTTGTTGGCGCGGAGTCATAACTGACGAGGGCGGGAGCGACAACGGACTGCGGCGCGCTCCAGGAAAGATTTATTCCGCTGCCACGCTGAGTGGCGCCTGGCCATCGATCTCGGCGAGACACCTGGCAAGACTCTCGCCTTCCGGATCGACCAGGGCGGCCGTGCGCGCGCTGGCGACAGCATTGGCAGCCTGTCCCGATGGGATTTGGCCCTCAAGCGCAGGCCGGATCACGCGTTCCTCGATTGCCCGATAATTGGCGAGACCCCGCGTATGCGTGTCGCCGTAGCCCTTGATCAGGCGCGCGCATTCGGCGATCTCAAGGGCGAGCTCAGGGGAACGCCGTGCTGCTTCGCGGATCAAGGCCAGCCAGCTTTCGATCTGCTGCTGCTCCTGTTTGTAGCGATGGCCATACGGCCGCAGCCGCCGCAGTTTGGCGAGCATCAGAAACCGCAGATAGCCGCTGATTGAAGTGGAGTTGATCTCCATGCCGAAATAAACGCGGCCACGCCAACCTTTGCGCTCTGCCAGTCGCAGTATTGGGCGCGCCATAAACGACGGCAGCAGTTGACACAGTTCTTCGATACCGGGCTTGAGAAAATCGTGCACCGAATAAGGCTCGCCGTTTACGCGCAACTCCTCGTG
>DASSLE010000397.1:0-2143 GCA_035689725.1 Pseudolabrys sp. | reverse complement strand
CATCCCACCTGCAACTGAAATTTTGTGGAGCGTGAGCTAGCTCACAAACTCATTTGTGTGATCGGGGCGATTATTCAAACCGTGGGAATATCCCATGGTAGGAGGCTTTCATGCGCACAGTGACAATTGTGACTGTCGCCTCCCTGTTCTTGGCCGTCTTTGTCTTCTTCAAGAGTAATACGGTCGCCAACACGGGAGCGATCCAAAGCCCAACCCAAAGCGCAATGGCGATCTATGATCTTCATGCTGGGTATCCCAATATGAAGGGGCTACCGGCGCAGGAAGCGCCGCTGCCTTGATCGCTACTTCGGCCTACATGCAGGGGCCGGTCCTTCGGGGCCGGCCTTTTTTGGCGTGAACGTCGCTCCACCGCGCCTTGAAATCCGCCATCGCCTGCTCGCGGTTCGCCGCATAACCAAGTTTATTTTCTTGGTCCCTCCACTTTGTTGTCGACTATTTTTCGCGCTTCCGCGAACGCCTCGGCAGGGGTTGAGCATGACGACGTAGCGGCAAGCCTTAGCCCATCCTCATCGTATACCGTGACGATGAAACCGGCTTGGCGAGTAAGATCGAGACGATGAAAATGGTAAGTCTCCGACTTGAGGATCACGGCTTGTGCTCCCACGCCGTCTTGAACGCCTCATCGCTTGCGCCTGGCCCGGTCCGATTGTCCGCTTGTGGCACAAAGCGGACATTCCAGGCCTGCCGAGCAATGTCCGCTTTTGGCGTGAGAGCGGACATAGCATTCGACGCACGCTGGATAGATATGGGATATTTATTTTGTAATTTTGTTGGATCAGGCATCATCATTAATGGTGGCATGCCCAGGGGGGCCTTCATGAACCTGAAGTTGATTATTGCCATTTTGGTGATCGTCGCTATGCCAGCGTACGCACAGCCTAAAAAACCGAGCGCTACGAATGTGACGACGGACGCGCAAAAGGTTGTCAAAATTATCAGTGGCGACAAGGCTAGGACTCAGACCTATTGCGATATCGGTAAGCTCGGTGACCAGATCGAGGACGCCGAACAGAAAAAAGATATGAATAAAATTGACGAGCTGAATAAGAAAATGGACGAACTGGCGACGAAACTGGGTCCCGAGTATGCCGCGTTAATGAGCAGGCTTCAGGACATCGACCCCAATTCAAAAGAGGCTCTAGAGATCGGTTCGGGGCTCGAGGCGCTCGACAAGTTGTGTGCGAAGTAACAGCCGGCGTGCCCGGTCAAATGGACGTGTCCGCTATTGGCACTTAGCGGACAACCCGACCGCACCCGCCTTTGTCCGCTATTCGGAAACAGCGGACATGCGCTCACATGTCGCCATGTCCGCTAATGACCCTTGGCGGACATTGTTCGTGCGGGCTCACTCGGACGGCGTGGGATGCCGGGAACCATCCAAGCCTCGCATCTGAGCTTCCAGCCAGTTCAGAAAACGCTTACCCTTCGCGTCAGTTTGGGCTTCGTTGGGGCAATCCCGGTTGAATCGCCACTCGCATGGAGGCTGCCATGATCGTGCAAACCCGCCTCGCCATGCTCCTCTGGCTGGCCCCAACTCTGGCCTCCTTTTCGATCCCGGGCTCGGCCCGCGCTGAGCTGGTCCGCATCTAAGTCACCAACAGCGCCGGCGACAGCGTCCACGTGGTCGATCCCGCGACCAACAAGGTAGTGCAGGTGTTCAAGGGTCCGGAGGCGATGCACGGCATCGCGTTCGCTCCGGACGGCTCGCGGGTTTATGTAAGCAACGAGCACGACCGCACGCTCGACGTGATCAACCGCCAGGACGGCAAGCTCGTCAAGCAAGTGAAGCTCAGCGACCGGCCGAACA
Organism: Pseudolabrys sp.; assembly: GCA_035689725.1. Classification (GTDB taxonomy): domain Bacteria; phylum Pseudomonadota; class Alphaproteobacteria; order Rhizobiales; family Xanthobacteraceae; genus Pseudolabrys. The sequence continues at coordinate 315 of DASSLE010000397.1, read as the reverse complement.
ACATCGCGGTTGCCAAGGATGGCCGCATCGCGGTCGGCATCGCGCGCGGCCACGGTGCGCTTGATATCGTCGATCCCAAGACTTTGGAACTACACGCCACTATTCCGGTGAACGGCCGGCTGCACAACGTCTATGTCACGCGCGACAGCAAATACGTCATCACAGGATCAATCCCGAACAAGGTGATTACGGTCATCGATCTCGATAAGGAGCAGGTCGCCTGGGAGGTCAAGCTCGACAAGGGCGTTCGCCCGATGACGATCGAGTCCAATCCGGACGGCTCGCCTAAGCGCATTTTCGCGCAGCTCTCCGACC
>DASSLE010000396.1:0-7402 GCA_035689725.1 Pseudolabrys sp. | reverse complement strand
GCCGAATTTCTGCATAACGGGTTGCCCTATCATTCGACAGATTTTGAGCAGATAGGCCTAGTCAACACATCGCCGATGATCTTGGTGGCGCGCAACGCTGTACCTGCCAACACGCTGAAAGAGTTCGTCGCCTATCTTCGCGCCAATGATAAGAAGGTCACCGAAGCGGACGCCGGTGTCGGCTCGATCTCCAATCTCGCCTGTTCAGTCTTCCATTCGCTCGCGAATGTCCACCCAACCGTCGCTTCCTATCGGGGCACGCCGCAGGCGACGATGGATCTTCTTGCGGGCAACGTCGATTTTGGCTGCAACCAGATCGTCAACATCCTCCAACATGTCAACGCTGGAAAGTTAAAGGCCTATGCGGTGACGAGCGACAAGCGCTCGCCGATGCTGCCCAATGTGCCGACCACGGCCGAAGCGGGGATGCCGGAATTCAATCTCACAGTTTGGTTCGGCCTCTCGGCGCCGAAAGGCACTCCACGTCCTATAATTGAAAAGTTGAACAAGGCGCTGAATGTCGCTCTCGATGATCCCAACGTTGTCAAACAATTCGCCGATCTTGGCTACGATGTAGCGCCGCCGGAAAAGCGGAGTGCGGCCTACTTCGACGAGTTCTATAAAAATGAAGTTGCGCTTTGGGCGAAGGTCCTCGGGGGTTTGAACGCTGCCAAGAAATAATCCGATACATACCCTCCTAAGCAACCCTACCAACCAGCGAACAGGGAAGCGGTTTCCATGATGGAGGCATGGAAGCCTGAACGGGCCGTGCAGATCGTTGCGGGGACACCGCCGGGTGGCGGGCTCGGTCGCGTTGCGCGCGCGCTTGCGAAAGCTATCACCGAAGTGCACCTCATCGACCTTCCGGTTGAGGTCGTCAACGTCCCTGGCGACGGCGCGCGCCGAGCTTGGACCCATTATATCGACAACTGCCCGGGCGACGGCCACGTGCTTGGCATCAGTTCGCCCAATCTCACCAGCGATTACCTGGTTGGAATCGCTGGGTTTGAGCATTCCCGTTACACGCCGATCGCAACGCTGGTGACCGAGTACATCGCATTTGCTGTCCGGTCGGATTCACGGTTGCGAACGGGGGCCGATCTGATTGGCCTTCTGAGCCGACCATCATCGGCGGTGAGGGTCGCGCTGGCGACCGCGCTCGGCAATCCCAATCATGTCGCCCTCGCCAAGCTAACGAGGCAGGCGGGTGGCGATGTTAATGCTCCCATCATCCGAGTATTCGATTCGGCGCTGAATGCAGTTGCTGACGTGGTTGCTGGAGGAGCGGATGTCTGCGCCGTCACAGCCGCGAGCGTGCTTGCCGAGCTGGAAGCCGGCCGGGTGCGGCTGATGGGTGTCTCAGCACCTGAGCGGCTATCCGGCGCATTCGCTGACACGCCAACCTGGAAAGAGCAGTCGGTGGACTGCGCCATTGGTGCTTGGCGCGGCGTGACCGGTCCTGCCGGTTTGACGTCTGCGCAAGTTCTCTTCTGGGCCCGTGTACTCAAGGCCGCCACAGACCAGCCGATCTGGCGCGAAGATCTTTCGCGTTTAAGCTGGTCGCCCATGTTCAAAGAGGGCGCGGAGTTGCATGCCTATTTAGACAAGGAACGCGTCGAATTTGTTGCGGCACTGGGAGCGCTCGGGCTTCTTAAGCGCGAGTAGTGTTTTCTGCTGTCATCCACTCTTTGGCGCGCGCGACCAGATCGTCATATTTACGCGCTATCTTGAGCTGAACATTCCTAGCTTTCGGGCCCTCGAGCCTCCGCGCTCACTGGCGAGGGGCATAGCCTAGTCGGTTTCAATGGTTCCGTAATATGTCTTCGAGTATTTCCTCGACAGCGACCGGTGTAATCCCAAGTTCTCTAAATCCGGGAATTTCCGGCGAAGCCACAGTGTCGACCTGCATCAGCTCGAGTTGATTCCGGGTGATGGCAGGGTTCGGGAGTATTTCCGCGAACCAAGCCAAAGTACGCCAAGCAGCAAATGGGAGTGGGATCAATCTGGGCTTTAGACCGGCTTCGCGTGCAACGGATCTGAGCAACTCCTCGTAAGAATAGACGCGAGGGCCGCCGAACTCGAATGTGGTTGCATGCATATCCGTTCGTTGCAGCACTCTTACAATCGCTTCCGCCACATCTTCCACATAGGCTGGCTGTAATTTCGTGAGGCCGCGACCAAACATCGGATAGATTGGAAGCCGGCCCATGAGCTTGAGGATGGTCGTGAGAAACGCGTCGTCTGGTCCGAACATCACCGCAGGACGGATAACTGTGGCGTCCGCGAAGGCAGCACGTACAGTTAGTTCGCCTTCGCCGCGCTTTCGGATGTAAAGAGACGGCGAGGCAGCATTAGAGCCGATTCCCGAAACGTGTACGAGCCGCTTCACCCCGGTGAGGCGTGCTTGAGCGGCTAGCCGTTGCGCAGATTCGACATGCACGGAATGAAATGTTTCCCGCCCGTGCTCGACGTAAAGACTAACCGCATTTACGACACCGTAAGCGCCAGCAAGAGCATCAATAACCGATCGCTCGTCATGAATATTGGCCTCGACGGATCGAATTTCTGGATCGTCAAGAGCAAAAAGTCCGTTCGCTCGATCCGGGTGCCTTGATGCAATCCGGACGTAGAACCCGTGTCCACGGAGATGCCGAACGACGCGACGGCCAACAAACCCGGTTCCACCGAATACGGTGACCGTGTGCTTGTTCGTGTTCGCCATCGCCACCTTCACTGCGTGACACCGACGCTGCCGCAATCTTGTTGACTCAGGTCAAATTATTTCCGCGTTCTTAGGTTTAGATATGGGCATCTGGAAATTAAAAAGGAGGTGTCCCAGTGCGGTCGTTTACAATAGCGATACTGACGGCTATCAGCCTCGGTTTGGCTGTAACGTCTGGCGCTGTCGCTGCCCGATAAACGCAACCTCAGTCGGGAAATCAGCCAGCGAAATCTCTCCTGTCACGACAATTCACTACACCGGTTATTACCACCGTCACCGTTACTATCGTCGTCACTATTGACCCTATTATTACGGCTACGGTTACGGTTACCCATACGGATCCTATCCCTACGGTTACCCATACCGACCCTACTACGGGTATCCATACCGACGCTGCTGGTGGTGACGCAGAATAAAAGCGCCCGCCAAAAAGGCGGGCGTTTTTGTCGGGGCGGCGGCAGTCCTGTTCCACCGAACACGGTGACCGTGTGCTGTGCTTGCCATCGCCACCTCGTGTGCTTATCGGCGCCATTCAATGTAGCTACCCATTCACCCGAAGTCGGTTGGCTTTCCCTGTATTTGCTCCTTCGTTTCCCTGTTCTGGCGAAATCGTTCCCTGATAATTTTGCTACACCGCGCCCCCCATGAGCAATGCGGTGACGTGTTGCCGCGCTAGCCACAGCAATCAAATTGCGAGGAGTATCTGCACTATTCCTCATTATGGTGGCGAGTGTGCAGACCGTTGGTCTCGCTCCCGCTGATCAAGCATCGAATGATCCACCAGGATGTTCGGAATTGTATAGCCGAACGCCGCTTCCGCGCCGCCGGGATAGAAGCCCGAGAACGTTGCATGGATCGAGACGAATGGCCGTTTCTGATCGATCAGTGGGGGGAGGGTAAGGCGTTCCAATGCAAGGCGGCAGATTGTGGGGCGGAACTCAACTTATATATTCGCGCCAACGCCATGGAGCCAGTCATAATCCAATTTCTGCGCGGAGAAATAATTCAGCGCTGGGTGACTCATACGCTTGGGTTGTAAAATAGACGCACATCAAAAACTGCGCAGCGATACGCGCGTCACTTGTTGGAAACGCACTCGAATGGGAGCTCTGACGCAGGGTCGGACTGGCTGCAACAGCGCCTAGTGGGTTAGATCTAGCAATCGTCGCTGTTCCGATAAGGGGACTTATCGGAAGTATTTCCAAAGTTAGTTAGCGTAAACGGGGCGTTTGTCAGGCCGCCAGTCCGCAATGACGCGACAAGGTCACGGCCAGGTCGAGTAAGGCCTCGTCGCCACCGTGCCAGCCGATGAAGGACAGGCCAATTGGACAACCCGAGATCGTGCCCGCTGGGATGCTAACCTGCGGCAGCCCGCCCATGCCGGCGATGCAGGTTAGACGCATTGTGCGCACACGGAACGCCTCCAGTTCCGGACCCGCCATATCGATCTGCGGAGCAATGCAGGGCGTGGTGGGGAGTGTGAGGATCGTTCCTGGGGGCACATAGCTGCGCACGTGTTCGCGCACACGCACATGCATGACACGCGCTGCTTCGACCTGTTGTTTGGTGACCGACGCTGCGAACGCCATGCGCTCGCGGATTCCAGGGCCGAGTTGCGGTTTGTGGTGATCGACGAAGGTGCCAAATGTCTGCCAGACCTCATAGGCCTGGACGATGCGAAAGCATTCGCGCCATGGATCGAAGCCATCCGGTGCGATATGCGAATGCACATAGACTGGTAAGTCGTCACTCATGAACTCGAGCGACGCGTGCATCAAGTTAGCGACGTCCGCATCGACTTCAGCGAAGGCGTCCTCAAGAACGACCACTCGGTCGATCTCGGCTACTGCGCGACGCTCGTCGAGCAGTACGGTGCCGACATTGCGGAACACTCCTGGACCATTCGCGAACCACCCGGGTACGTCGAAGGACGGCGCCATCGCCTGCGCGCCGGATAGATCGACGCGTCCAAGCGTTGGCCGCAGGCCGTAAATTCCGCAGAATGAAGCGGGGGCGCGGACCGAACCGCCAGTGTCACTACCGAGAGCGAAATCGCAAATTCCAGATGCAGTCGCCGAAGCCGAGCCACTCGATGAGCCGCCCGGTATCCGCCCGGGCGCCCGCGGATTGACCGGCGTACCATAGTGCGCGTTAGCACCGCTCACGCTATAGAAGAATTCGTCGCACACCGTTTTTCCAGTCACCATTGCACCGGCGTCGAGAATTCTCTGCACCGCGTCTGCGGTTTTCGTTGCGGGGGCACGACTGGCAAGCCAGTCCGGGTTTCCGCAACCGGTGCGCTCGCCGGCGATGTCATACATATCCTTGACCACCGCCGTCAGGCCCGCGAGCTTTCCGCTCACCGCTCCCGCAATCGGAGCTGCGAGGTCGTGCGGAACAAACGCCGAGCGCGCTGGTGGTGAGTCCGGCATGTGCTTTTCCGTTATGATTTTTTCTGCGCCAGGTACCAGTCGAGAATCTTGGCGCCGTCCCAAGCCACGACACCGTCGTGCGCCAGAATATCCGCAAATGCTCGCTGCAGATGGCCGATGCGATGTGGCACGCCGGACAAATATGGATGGCAGGCAATCGCCATAATCTTCGGGCGTTCCGCGGCTTCCCCATAAAGCCATTTAAACTGATCGAGTGCGCGAGCGTACATCACATCGGAAGCATGGTGCTGCAACGCCATCATGACGATGTCGTGGATCTCGAAATTATACGGCAGCGCGACCACGGGCTTGTGGGTCGTTTTGAGCGTCACCGGCTCGTCATCGAGCACCCAGTCGCCGATATATTCGATGCCAGCCTCGGAAAGATAATCCAACGTATCGAACGTTTGTGTTAGACCCGGGCCGAACCAGCCACGTGGCCGCTTGCCCCAGAACTTCTCGATAATATTCATTGCGTTCGCGATCACCGCCCTTTGATCGTCGAGCTTGTGCATCGGCACTTGATCGTAGCCGTGCGCATTGAGCTCCCAGCCATTCGCGATGCAGGCGTCAACGACCCTCGGATAGGTCTCACAAACTCTGGCGTTGAGCGTTACAGTTGGGCTCACGCCGAGGCGCTCTAGCATCTTCTGCAACCGCCAGAAGCCGACGCGCATCCCGTATTCGTGCCAGCTCCAGTTCGGATGATCGGGTTGCATCGGCTGGCCTTGCGGCGGCGAAATCACCATGCGTGCCATCGGCCGGCCCATATCCCATTCTTCGAGTGCCAGAACCGGCCAGATCACCATGCGCACGCCTTTCGGGAATTTGAGCGGCGCCCGCCCTTCGATCGGGGAATAATCCAGGCGTTCGCGCGGGTGCATGGCGTCGGACTCCTATGAGCTTTAGAGTCGGCCTCGACCAACTTTCACAAATGAAATCTGGAATAACAGACGGCGGGACTCCCTGGAAGTAGGGAGCTCGCTGGCCACTTCTCACCTGTGCGGTCGTGCCGAGTTGATATTGGCGTGAATGATGTCCGTCGATGTAGTGTAAAGGACGCAAAGAAAGCGGGAGGATTCGCGACATGGGTCGGACTCTTATCAAGGGCGGGTCGGTCATCTCGATGGATCCGGCGATCAAGGACTTGCCGCGTGGCGACGTGCTTGTGGAAGATGGCAACATCGCTGCTGTTGCGCCGTCGCTAAGCGCTGGCGACGCCGAGACCATCGACGCCGCGGGCATGATCGTCCTGCCCGGCCTGATCAACGCCCACGTCCACACCTGGCAGAGCGCGCTGCGTGGTATTGCCGGCGACTGGACGGTGCCGAAATACATGCAGGCCATGCATGGCGGGCTTGCCGGCCACTATGGTCCCGAAGACGTCTACATTGCCAATCTGATGGGCGCGCTTAATCAACTCAACTCCGGGACGACCACGCTGGTCGATTGGTGTCACTGCAACCGCACGCCCGAACACACCGACGCCGCCATCGCGGGGCTCACCGATTCCGGTGCCCGCGCGGTCTTTCTGCACGGCTCGCCGAAGCCCGATCCCAAACCTGGCCAGAAACATTTTAGCGAAGTTCCGATGCCGCAAGCGGAGATCGCGCGCCTGCGCAAGGGCCGCTTCGCCAGCGGCGATGGCTTGGTCACGTTTGGGCTGGCGATTCTAGGTCCCTATTACTCGATACAGGAGGTGACGCGGGCCGACGTGTTACTGGCGCGCGAGTTCGATCTGATTGCGAGTATGCATGTGGGTGGCGGCAAGGCTATGCAGCCGGACGGGTTTGAGCGCCTACTGAACGAGGATCTGGTCGACGAACACTTTAACATCGTGCACGGCAACGACATGAAGCACGATGTGATCCGCGCTATTGCTGACCAAGGAGGGAAGTTCACGGTTACTGCCGAGATTGAGCTGCAGATGGGCTACGGTGATCCGCTCACTGGTGTGTTGAACGCTTGCGGCTCGCCGGTTTCAATTGGCTCCGACGTGGAGCCGGCGGCGCGCGGCGACATGTTTAGCGCGATGCGGATGTCGCTGCAGCACGAGCGCCACCGTCGCACGCTCGAAATCTTAGGCGAAACCGGAAGTCGGCCGTTGTCGATGCCGCTCACTTGCCGGCAAGCGCTGGAGTGGGTCACCATCAACGGCGCCAAGATGGCTAGCCTCGATAACCGCGTCGGCTCGCTCACCCCCGGCAAGCAGGCCGACATTCTCATGCTCCGCGCAGGTGACCTCAAC
>DASSLE010000395.1:0-2268 GCA_035689725.1 Pseudolabrys sp. | reverse complement strand
CCCGAGACGCGGGCGCGCACCTCGACCGAATTTATGGCGGCGAACCGACCGACATATTCGTCGTAGTCAAAAACCGTGCGCTTGATCGGCTTTGCCACGGTAACGGCTGGCGGGGGTGGACCACCCTGCTGCTGGCGTTCGCCGCAGCTTGCGACCAAAGTCGCAAGCGCCAGAGGGACTGCGAACTTTTGCACGCCACGCATCAAAGAAAATGATGAAATCAGCCGGTTGGGATTCATGAATTCCTGCAAAAAGTGAAGCCAGGCGGGACCCAAATAGCGTCGGCGATAACCTATGTCCACCTCACGCGTTCGGCTATAGGACAGAGAACGGCAATTTAGCGGCGGCGTCTGCCGCGGAATGCCGTAATCCACTCTCGCCCAAACAAGATCAAAACGGTTCCACCATAGGCTGTGGCCCCAATCGCACCAATTATGGCGAGCGCAGCAAGATCACGCGGGCCCTGCCAATCAGCGAGCCACCGAACAACCGGTCCGTGGCATAGCCACAGCACTGCAGTCAGCACGACGCCAGCACCCGCAAGCCTGATCATCGACTGCTGCAACCGTCTATCGTGAGCGGCATGACCGGCGCACATCGCAAACCAGATAACCAGACCAAGATTGATCCAGGCACCGATCGACGTCGCCAGCGCCAGCCCTACTTGCGCGAGTGAACCCATCAGCAGCACCTTAAATGCGATGTTGACCGCCGCCGCGATCAGCGCAGCCTTCACCGGCGTCGCCGTATCGCCGCGTGCGAAGAAAGTCGCGACCGCGCTGCGGATCAGCACGAACGGCAAAAGCCCGAAGGCATAGGCCGTCAGCGTGCGCCCCGCGGCGTCGGCGTCGGCAGCGGTGAAGGCGCCGCGCATGAACAAAGCGCGCATAATCAGGTCGGGAATGACGAAAAATGCAGCAACACACGGAATTGACAGCAACAAGGTGAATTCGATGGCGCGATTCTGTGCCTGCGCGGCGCCGTGGTGATCTCCGCCCGCGATGCGGCGCGACATTTCGGGAAGGATGACGGTCCCGGCGGCGATGCCGATGACTCCGATCGGCAACTGATTGAGCCGGTCGGCGTAGTAAAGCGCAGACAGCGCGCCTGCCGGAAGGAAACTAGCAATGATTGTGTCGGCGAACAGCGCGAGTTGCACGCCGGCCGAGCCAAGGACCGCCGGGCCGAGCGCACGGAAGAATTGCCGCACGTCGGCGTCGAGTTCGGGCCAGCGGAATTTCGCCAGCACGCCGGCAAGACTTGCATCGCCGGCAACCAGCAGGAACTCGAGGATGCCGGCAATCAGAACGCCCCATGCCGCAGCGTGCCCGGCCGTCGGAAAAAAGGCTGCGAATGCAAGCGCGACCATGAGCGACAGGTTGAGTAGAACCGGAGCGGCGGCGGCGGCTGCGAAGCGCTGCAACGCATTGAGGATGCCGCCATAGAGCGTCACCAGCGTGATCAGCAGAAGGTAGGGAAAGGTGATGCGGGTGAGCTCGACCGCGAGCGCAAAGCGTTCGGGGTCGCGAGAAAAACCTGGCGCCAGCACGGCGATCACGCCTGGTGTGAATACCAGCGCAACCGCCAGCAATACGATCTGGCTTGCAAGAAGCAGTGTGAAGATGCGATCCGCGAATTGCCCGGCGCGCTCGGCACTGCCGCTTTCGCGGATGCGCGCGTAGGCTGGCACGAAGGCGGCATTGAAGGCACCTTCGGCGAATATGGCGCGGAAGTGGTTCGGCAGACGCAGCGCAACAAAAAAAGCGTCGGCAACCGGCCCGGCCCCCAGCACCGCCGCCAAAATAATGTCGCGAATAAAGCCGCTGATACGCGAGACCAGCGTGAAGCCGCCAACAGTCAGAATACGATCAATCATCGGGGCGTCCCTGCTGGCGGGCAAAAACACTGCGCGTCAATGGCCTTAAGGTTTACGCGACGATAGCAATAGTCAGACACGCGGAACTGCCTTAAGACACTTCCGCGCCGGAACAAAGAGCCTCGAGCCAGCCGCCATCCATGCCTTCACCAATCATCCCCATCCTGCTGGCCGGTGGTGCCGGGACTAGGCTTTGGCCGGTGTCGCGCGATGCCCTGCCGAAGCAGTTCCTGCCTTTGGTCGGCAATCGATCGACCTACCAGGAGACCTTGCTGCGCGTGCACGATCCAATATTCGGCCCGCCGATCGTAATCACGGGCCCGAATTTCCATTTCTTTGCTCGCCGGCAGGCGGAGGAAGTCGGGGTCGAGGCAACCGTCGTGATCGAGCCG
>DASSLE010000394.1:0-6868 GCA_035689725.1 Pseudolabrys sp. | reverse complement strand
CAGGGGGCTATTTAGCGGCGGGGGTACCGAGAGTCCAGAAAAGGGAACGACGGGTGTCACATCTGCTCATTCCCGCGGAATCGGGAATCCAGCCCAGGTCCCCGCTGGAGTCTGCACTCGGGCCGGCGAAGCTGGACCCGTGTGCGGGGACGAGCGAAATTGATCATTCGCCCAAAAACGCCTTCGCCCCCGTCCTCGGTGGCGGCCGCTTTATGCAGCCGGGTGCCGACGGGGGCGAACGGGGGCGAACGGGGGCGAACGCCTAACGCATCACCGAATGATACGCATCACCTAATGGTGCGGCGGATAACTCTGGCGCCGCCGCCGCGCCTACTAAGCATCAGGCCTTACGGCCGCCTTTACGCTTCGAACTTTTCACCTCCGGTACCTTGGCCTTCGCAGTCGCGGCCTTCGGCTTCTTGCTTGTCGCGCCCTCTTTGGGGCTTTTGCTCTTTCCTTTTGCAGCTCCGGCCTTCCTCGGTTTAGCGGCCTTTGGCTCTGCGATCGGCTCGGCAGCTTCGCTCTCGGCGGCTTTCACCTCGACCATTCCGGCAGGAGCAGTCTCGATTTCGGCCGTCTTTCGTTCGGCGGACGTCTGATCGGTCGGCGTGGGCAGGACAGGCAGCGGCTCTGACCGCTCCTGCGCCGGCTCTTCGCTCTTGAAGGCTATGCCCTCTTCGCGAAAACCGGCTCCGGACGGCAGCGTTGCAACAACGCCGTCCGGCAGCCCCTCATCCTTTCAAGCCTCAGCAACCTCGTCGTCGTCGCCATCTTTGTCCTTGTCATCACCGGCCATGATCGCTTCCGCGATCAGACCTGCGTTCTGGCGCACGGCGGCTTCGATCTTATTGGCGACGTCGGGATTTTCCTTGAGAAACTGCTTGGCGTTCTCGCGGCCCTGCCCGATGCGCTGGCTGTCGTAGGAGAACCAGGCGCCGGACTTCTCAACAACGTTGGCCTTGACGCCGAGGTCGATCAACTCACCGGTTTTGGACACGCCCTCCCCGTACATGATGTCAAATTCGACCTGCTTGAACGGAGGCGCAAGCTTGTTCTTGACCACCTTCACGCGCGTCTGGTTGCCGATCACCTCGTCGCGCTCCTTGATGGCGCCGATGCGGCGAATGTCGAGACGCACGGACGCATAGAATTTCAGCGCGTTTCCGCCCGAGGTTGTCTCCGGCGAGCCATACATCACGCCAATTTTCATGCGGATCTGGTTGATGAACACCACCATGGTGCGCGATTTCGAGATCGAGGCAGTGAGCTTGCGCAGCGCCTGGCTCATCAGCCGCGCCTGCGAACCCGGCTGCACGTCGCCCATTTCGCCCTCGAGCTCGGCACGCGGCACGAGAGCGGCCACAGAGTCGACCACCAGCACGTCGATCGCCCCGGAGCGCACCAGCGTGTCGGCGATTTCCAGCGCCTGCTCGCCGGCATCCGGCTGGGAGATCAGAAGATCGTCGACATTCACGCCAAGCTTGCGGGCATAGATCGGATCGAGCGCATGTTCGGCATCGACAAATGCGCAGATGCCACCCTTTTTCTGGGCTTCGGCGATGGTGTGAAGTGCGAGCGTGGTCTTGCCGGAGGATTCCGGCCCGTAGATTTCCACCACCCGGCCACGCGGTAAACCGCCGATGCCGAGTGCAATATCGAGCCCAAGCGAACCCGAGGAAATGGCTTCGATATCCATGGCCTTGTCGTTCTTGCCAAGCTTCATGACCGAGCCCTTGCCGAACTGGCGCTCGATCTGGCTCAGCGCAGCTGACAAGGCTTTCGACTTATCCATGGAAGAACCTTCGACGAGACGCAGGGCAGGCTGACTCATGATGTCGCGCTCCTTATGGCCGGGATTCGACCCCCCGACAACGCGGCTTTGCCGCACCGCCGGAATCGATTGAAGATAAATAATGTACACTATTTGTTCTCCGTTCGCAATATGTTCTTTTCGACCCGGCACCGACATTTTGGTGCTGGATTTCGGCCGGTGCCGACATTTTTTGGGGATACGGGCCTGCGTCGGGGATGACTACCGGGTAAAGGCCGAGCCCGAGCTATTCGCGAGACCAATCCTGAAAAACGAGCCGAATTCGCAGCTGAATGTAGAGACATGGCGTGAACAGCATCTCCAGACCTGGGACCAACTTGCCGAGGCTCGCAAGCGCCAATTGGAAAAGCAGGGTAAGTCTACCGAGGATGACAACCCCGAAGTAATCTAGCCGCGCTGGCGGCCCCCAACTTTACTTCGGAAACCGACGCCCATGGTTGGCAAACGAGTACAATTTCACGACGAAACCTGGCAGGAGCTCCGGTTGCTCGCTTTAGAAAATATGAAGTCGTTTCAGGAGCTCGCCGACGAAGCGTTCAACGATCTCCTGAAAAAGCACGGACGGCCAGCGAGTCTGAAAGACGCGTTGCGTAGAAGTGCCGGCGAAAGCGCAAAGGTTATCCCGCTCAAGAGCAAACCGGGCCATGCAAGAAAGAAAAGGTGACGTAAGCACCGATCACAGCGCAAAGGCCGTCCAGCGCGGACGGCCTTTTTATTGAAGCGACCCATATTTGCACGCCGGCTGACGGTTCGCGGCACGGTTGAAGAATTTCCGCCTACAGTTAGTGTCGAACCTGGGGCGCGCGAAAAACGAAGCCGTGCCATGGATAAAACCGTGGCTCGACTGAATATCGAGCATTACAGACGGCTCCTCGTCAAAGAAACCGACGAGCCACGCCGCCAAATGCTGCTCCGCCTGCTCGCTGAAGAGGAAGCCAAGATCGCCGACCCGAGACCCCAAAAAGAAACGCCGCTAGCTCTGGGCCTTCTGGTCCCAATGCCGCCAGTGCGTCGGACGCACATCCAGCCGCTCCCTGGTTTTCGAATTCATCCAACCGCCGGCGATGCGTCGGCAGGGAAAAACCAGCGGATGCGGGCCGTCCTCGTCAATCACGGCGAGTTCAAGATCGCATTCGAACGGCGCGCTCGAGACGGACTGCCACATTTTTTAAAGTGTGCGTGACGTTTCCGCCGGCGCTTTGACTTAAATCATAGTCTGACAATTTCATGTGCCGGGCAGATCAGTACGCCGCAGTACGATCGGGCGGGTTTTGATCTGGATCAATTACCCGATGGCGGAAATCATTGATTTTGGTTCAGTGACAATGCTTCACCGCCCCTTAATCCGTCGTTGCCCTCTTTGTGGCGTCGCCGTGAAAGCAGGCAAATCGCAGGAAAATCTCGCGGATTTCGACACGTTTCGGTGTTTGGCGTGCGACACAACAATCCGCGAGGCTAAATCGCCGCCACGTCCCGCCAGGAATGTCGGCAAGGAAGGCGGATTTGATCTCGCTCAAAACATCTAAACGAAAGCTTGCTTATAAGTGCGCTTGAGTCATGACGCCGCAAATAAAGCGCGGTCCCCGACCGGACGGGCGCGAGGAGAGATCATGAAGTCCGCAGTCATCAAGCGATCGATCGTCCTCGATGGACACAAGACGAGCGTTTCGCTGGAAAATGAGTTTTGGGACGGGCTGCGTGAGATCGTAAGCCGCGAAAACACGGCGTTGTCGACGCTGGTGGGTCAAATTGACCAGGAGCGGGATAGCTGCAACCTGTCGTCTGCGATCCGCGTGCATGTTTTCAATTATTTTCGAGCGCGCGTCGGCAACCAGGCATCGGGACAGGGCCAGAAGAGCCCGGACGGTCACGCAACCCTCTCCGCTCTCGCCAGTTGATCGAGCCACGTTGCGCGCCTCGCCCAGCGGCGGCCGCCTAAATGTCCGATTTCATTGCGCCTGCGGGAAACCAAGCCCGCCTCTCCACGTTGTCTGGCTACTCCAGGTCTCCACCGGGTTTGCTTTATTGCAGTGCGACAGGTTATATTTGCATTGCAGCAGTTTGTTGAATGCCGCGGGGCCGGGGTGCGGCAGAGTAGAGTGGAGTGTCATGCTGAAGTTCCTGCGGAAGTGCACCGCGATCCCGGCGGTGAAATATTCGATCATTGCGGCTGCGAGCCTGCTCTGGCTGGTCGGCTTTGCCGATCAACTTCCAGACATGATGCAGACCGCGAAATATGTCGGCATTTCGCTGCTGATGTTGGCTGTAGCCGCGACCGCCTGACGCCGCGGAGCAACCTGGGCGTTTGTCGGGGCGTCTGACGCCTTGCGAAAGACGTCAACCCAGATTCAATTCCTTGAAGAAATCATTGCCCTTATCGTCGATGACGATGAAGGCGGGAAAGTCTTCGACTTCGATCTTCCAGATCGCTTCCATGCCGAGCTCGGGATATTCTTGCACCTCGACTTTCTTGATGCAGTGTTCGGCAAGGTTCGCCGCGCTGCCGCCGATTGATGCCAAATAAAATCCACCGTGCTTCTTGCACGCGTCGCGCACCTGCGCCGAGCGATTGCCCTTCGCGAGCGAGATCATCGAGCCGCCGGCAGCCTGGAACTGGTCGATGTAACTATCCATCCGCCCCGCGGTGGTCGGACCGAACGAGCCTGACGCATAGCCCGCGGGTGTTTTTGCCGGTCCCGCGTAGTAGATCGGGTGGTTCTTGAAATAATCGGGCAGCCCCTTCCCTGCTTCCAGCCCCTCGCGCAATTTCGCGTGCGCCAGATCGCGCGCCACGATCATGGTGCCGGTGAGCGAGAGCCGCGTCTTCACCGGATATTTCGACAGCTGCGCGAGGATGTCTTTCATCGGCTGACGCAGGTCAACTTTCACCACCTGGCCGCCCAGCTTTTCCTGATCGATGTCCGGCAGATATTGCGCGGGATGGTGCTCGAGCTCCTCCAGGAACACGCCATCTTTGGTGATCTTGCCGAGCGCCTGCCGGTCGGCGGCGCAAGACACGCCAAGCCCGATCGGCAATGACGCGCCGTGCCGCGGCAGGCGGATCACACGTACGTCGTGGCAGAAATATTTGCCGCCGAACTGCGCGCCGACGCCCGTCGACTGCGTCATCTTGAGCACTTCCGCTTCCATCTCGAGATCGCGGAAGGCGTGGCCATCTTCGCTGCCCTTGGTCGGCAACTCGTCGAGATACTTCGTCGAGGCGAGCTTCACCGTCTTCATGGTCAGCTCGGCGCTCGTTCCGCCGATGACGATGGCCAGATGGTATGGCGGGCACGCGGCGGTGCCGAGCGTGAGCACCTTTTCCTTCAGGAACGTCAGCATGCGGTCGTGCGTCAGGATCGACGGCGTCGCCTGGAACAGGAATGCCTTGTTGGCGGAGCCGCCGCCCTTGGCAATGAACAGCAGCTTGTAGGCGTCCTCGCCTTCCGCGTAGATCTCCACCTGGGCCGGCATGTTCGACTTGGTGTTCTTCTCCTCGAACATGGAAATCGGCGCGAGCTGCGAATAGCGCAAATTGCGTTTGAGATAGGCGTCGCGCGCGCCTTCCGCGAGCGCGGCCTCGTCGTCGCCGGCGGTAAACACCATGCGGCCCTTCTTGCCCATGATGATGGCGGTGCCGGTGTCCTGGCACATCGGCAGCACGCCACCCGCGGCGATGTTGGCGTTCTTGAGGAAATCATAGGCGACGAATTTGTCATTATCGGAAGCCTCCGGATCGTCGAGAATCTTCCGCAGCTGCTTCAGGTGCGCCGGGCGCAACAGATGATTGATGTCGGTGAACGCGGCCTCAGCTAGAGCCCGCAACGCCTCGTGGCTGACCACCAGCATATCCTTGCCCATCGCCTTCTCGACCTTGACGCCGCCGATATCGAGCTTGCGATAGGGCGCCTTGTCAGGGCCGAGCGGAAACAGCGGCGTGTGGTGATAGGGCGGCGTGGTGGGGGGCGTAACGGGGGCATTCATGGGAACTCCGAAGGGAATTACCTTTACCTTTTAATTAGAGCATCTGCAGATGCGCCTCATAGATTGCCGGGTCAAGTGGCGCAGAGACGGCGCTTCGCTAGATTGGTCGCACCTTTCCTTTCTCCCCCAACCCACACTCCAGCGCCTTACGATCCCACTTCCCCAAATCCGCCGCCGCGTCATAAGTGCTCTGCAAGAATTCCATCAGCGCAACATCCGGATCACGCGCCGCGCGGACGGCATCGTAAGGCAACAGAAACTCGCCAAGCTCCTTGCTGAAGAACGCTTGCGCTGGCCTCACCTTCGCCGCACCAAAACCGTCCAGCGCCGGATAGGCGTAAGAATAGAACGCCGCATAGTCGATCGGCCCGCCGCCACCCGGCCAGAAACCGGCGCTCGACACCTCGTGCGAGTAAGCCTCTTGTGCGACGGCATTTGGCAGATGCGGCACACCGCCGGGATGGCGCGGTGCGGGACGGCCCGAAAACCGCGTCACCGCCAGATCGAAGCTGCCCCAGAAGAAATGCACCGGGCTCGTCTTGCCCAGAAAGCCGGTGCGGAAATGAGAGAATACCTCGCTCGCGGAGAGCAGCACGCGCCAGAAGCGCTTGGCATAGTCGGCGTCGTAAGCCGCGTGCAGCATGTCCTGCTCGAACGGAACGCAGTCGGCGATCTCGCAAGGCATGGTCGTGATGTGCACCTCGATGCCCAGCTCGCGCAACGCAGCTAGCAGCGCAGTGTAAAACTCGGCAACCGACATCGGTTTGAGCACGATCTGACGGAAACGCCCACCGCTGGTCCGCAGCCACAACACGTGATCGATAAAGTCAAACTCGATCTCGAAGCTGCCGCCGTGCCAGGGAACCGGCGAGGTCGTCAGTCCACGCGCGGTGACGTAGAGCGCGACGTGCCAGGAATGGTTCTGCCACGGCGTCAGTGCGAGCCGGACCTTGCCTACCACTTGCGTCCACAAATGCAGTGTGTCGCGCGTGTCCTTCCACGCTGCATAAGAAAGTTCAGGCCACCGCTCTGCGATCGATCGTGACATTCCGG
>DASSLE010000393.1:0-2217 GCA_035689725.1 Pseudolabrys sp. | reverse complement strand
CCATAATCGGCGAGTAGAAATACCACCGGCTTGAACCCGCCCTGACGCTCAACCGCAAAAGGCTCTGACGTGACATAGCCTTGCAATGCCGAATTCTTGTCGGCAAGAAATGGCTGCGCATTGAAGGTATAGGGTTTTACTTTCGACTCATTGAAGCTGAAGTCGGCCTTCAGCCACTGGAAATAACTCGCCATGCCTTCCTTGGACACGAACAGCGTGCGCATTTTCAAATCTTCGAGCTTTGCAACACCCGGGTGCGCGACGAACACCTGCGGATCCTTCTGAAAGCTCGCCGCCACCGCGATAGTTGGAATGTTCTGCTCGATCGCATCGAAGGATTGCAGCGAATTGGCGCTCATGAAGAAGTCGAGCTTGCCGACCGGAAGCAGTATCCGGTTGTTCACGTTCGGCCCGCCTGGCACGATGGTGACATCGAGCCCGTACTTCTTATAGGTGCCGTCGGCGACGGCCTGATAGAAGCCGCCATGCTCGGCTTCGGCGACCCAGTTGGTGCCGAAGCGAACCTTGTCCAGCTGTTGCCCCTGCGCCGTCGAAACGACGGCGAAAAGCAGTAAAAACGCTGGGATCCTGCTCATTTTCTCACTTTTTCATTACCTGGCCGGACCGGGTACCCATCCGCCGCAACCTGTTTGAACCTTTTTCAGGGCCCGCGCGACCCATGCATATCGCGGCCGCTTCAAGTCGCCCTGAATTTAACCGGATGGAGACCACCATGACCAAGTCCAAGATCACTGCAGCCACCCTGACCGCACTCACACTCGCAGACACGCTGCTCGCCGCCACCAGCGGCACGGCGCAAGCTCATCACTGGGGCACCGGCGTCGGCATCGGCATTGCAGCCGGCGCGCTGATCGGCGCGGCTGCTGTCACCAGCACCTATGGCGGCCCCGTGTCCGTCACGCCAGGCTACCCCTCGTGCCGGCTGATCGAGCGTTACGACCGCTGGGGCAATGTCCGCGTCATCCGAGTTTGCGACTACTGATTTCAAGCCCCGCCCATCCTCGCGCCGATCTAGACGACCCGCCCGGCAATGTCCCCAACCGGGCGGGTCCGCTTTTTTTAAAATCTGATGATCGAGCGCACGCCCACGACCTGGGCGTCAGGATACCGGATGCCCGTGCCGCTCGGATGCCAGATGTAGGTATACACCGGCTGCACGACCCAGCCTTTTACGATTTGCGCTACGTAAGTGAGTTCGAGATTCATCTCGTAATCGCGCGGCGGCGTGGACAGCGTGCCGAAGTTGACCTGGTTCTGATCGAACGCGCGAACGCTATTGGAAAAACGTGAATAAATCACGCTTGCGCCAAAGCTGTCGTCCGGCCGCTTCGGGATCATTCCGGCAAAGACAATTCCACCATCGACCTCAACATTGACCAGATTGCGGTCGGACGGACTGATCGCGGAACGATTGAAAATGGAAATGCCGGTATCTCCGCTGCCGCCTGGTAGGCGATAGAGCTGCTGGTCAATCACTCCGTAAATTCCGTAGTCGCCGCGATGCATCAGCGGCATGCCGTTGCTGGCCGAATTAGCCAACAGGATGCCGTTGTTGGCGACACGCTGGGCAGGAAATTGGCCGAGATGACTCCAACCGCCGATCTTCAAAGTCGTGGCAAGCCCCGTATCATCTTTCCCGCGATTTCGTCTCCACTGAAATTCGCCCATCATGAAGGCCGGATCGCTCAGACGGAAATTCAGGCCGTAGCGATTGCAAGTATCGGGATCGGCGCCCGGACATGATGGCGCCGGATCGCCGTTGAAAATGGCAAACAACAGCGAGGCGTCCTTCGGTAATTCGTACTTTACGCGCGCGCCGACAGCCGACAACGGATAGGCGGGGCCACCGCCCGGCAAGTTATCCGCGCCGATTGTCGGCCAATCGCTCTGCAGAAAGATCTGATTGACGTCGCTGTAGAAGAATTCGGCGTCCGCGGCGAGTTGGCCAAATCTGAAACTCACGGGACCAAACCAGCGTTCGAGCCACAATTCCGACAGGCGTACGGTTGGCGTCGCTTCGATCGCCGCGATCGTGTTCGTGCCGCCGACGTAGTCGCGTCGTATGCGGCCGTCGTTGTAGATGCCAAAGGCATTGGCGTAGAAGGTCCACTCCTTCCAGCCGGCGAGCTTTTCAAGATCGATGTAAAGCTGCGCCTCCAGCTTGCCCTGATCAATGGTCCCGCGCCGGATGCCTCC
>DASSLE010000392.1:0-3183 GCA_035689725.1 Pseudolabrys sp. | reverse complement strand
AGATTGGCGTCGGTCACAGTCGCATCGGCACCTTGGCCGTAGCAGGCGGGTCCAGGATCGGCGCCCGCGCTTTCCGGGCCTACTCGCAGCAATCCGAGCGAATCGACCTTGGCCATCGATCCGCCCCCGGCACCGATGCTGGCGATATCAACCATCTTGATCGCAATCCGTTGATCGTTTTCCCAATGCTCGGTCGTGGTGGGGATTTCACCCTTGCCGACCATGCAGACATCGAAGCTGGTGCCACCCATGTCGACCGACAACAAATTCGTTTCTTTGAGGTGCCGCCCGAGATGGACTGCTCCCGAGGGCGCCGCGGCCGGACCCGAATGCAACAGAAAGACTGGCCGGCGGATACATTCCGCTATGTTCTGAACCAACCCATTGGCAAGCATCATGAGAAATGTGCCGCGGAATCCAGAATCTTTCAGCACTTTCTCGAGCGATGTCAGATAGCGAGCGACCGCCGGACCGACATATGAGCCAACCGTCGTGGTATTAAAGCGCTCAAATTCGCGCCAGACCGGCAGGGTCTCGTGCGAAGTGCTGACAAAAATCTCTGGCGCAACGTCGCGGCATATTTCCGCTGCGCGTTGTTCATTCTTTGGATTCGCATAGGAATGGAGGAAGCAAATGGCGATCGATTCAACCTTTTGCGCCCTGAGTTTTTTCACCGCCGCCGTCACGTCCTGCTCATTGAGCGGAGTCAAAATTTTGCCGTCGAACAGCGTACGCTCCTCGATGCCGATCCGACGCGAACGAGGGATCAGTGGGTGACTCGGCGGAATAAACAGGTTGTACAACGACACATCGACTGGCTTGATCCCGCGCCGTATCTCGATGCTGTCGCGGAAGCCTTTGGTGGTGAGCATGCCGGCCTTCGCGCCGCGTCCGGTCAGAAGAATGTTGGTGGCAAGCGTCGTTCCGTGCACCAGCACGTCGATCTGGCCTAGAAACATGCCGATCTCCACGTCGTAATACTTCGCTGCTTTTTTCATCGCGTTCATGAGACCGGTCGAAGGATCGCTCGGTGTGGTCGGAGCTTTGAATTTTTGCAGCAGCCCCGTCTCGTCCATCACCAGACAGTCGGTGAATGTGCCCCCGACGTCGATGCAAACGCGCTTATTTTTCATCTCCAGTTTCCTCTTTGATTGCCGCTCGCAACACGGTTTATGTGCTTGAGTTTGCTACCGCGAGTTCCTGACACGGACGGAAGTGCGTTCGGTCGATGCCAGATTGGAATCTGGCCGCGCAGTGATCGGATCAACGATGAAAAATTTCGGTAGAAAGTCTTCGGATACCGAGGATGAAAAAACCCGTTAGAGCGGGGGCGCAAACTTCTCCTCACCCGAAGACGGTGCAATAGAGTCCGCTTGAATTTACCGAGGAGCCCTGTCGGGATCAGCCCATTCAACGCTGTTCCTCCCAACATCTTTTTATGTTTAATAAGTGGATACACTTTGTTCAATTTTGAGTCAACAGAGGCCCCCTCGCTGGCCACCCAGATTCATCGTTCCCCGTGGGGGCGGCCTGATCACCCAACGGCGCGGGCCATTTCATAAAATCGCAAATCCAGATATTTCGAAGGATCGTTTAAGTATTTGCGCGGGTTTCCGTACTCGCTTCGAAGCGACAGGACCGCCCGCACTCCTTCCAAACTGACCTCCGCTTTTCTGGAGAAACCAGTCTGCGGATCAAGCAGAATATCGTAGGATTTCGACGCGAGATGGTCGCTCATAGCGGGGAGCTTGCTCCGCAACAATAAGATTGCCTCGGATTTGTTGGCCGGCTCAAATAGCCAGTTCAATCCCGCCAGATAGCCGCGGATATAGCTTACGAGCTCTCGTTCATGCTGCTCGGCCCAGCCACGGCGCGTGGCACCGACCAGGCCTTGATAATGGCCAAGTTCATCGACGGCGTTTGCCAACCGATTGAACCCCTGGGCTTCGGCCAGCACCTCGAACGGGGAGATCAGCAAGGTTCCTGCATGCTGTTTTCGGCACAAGGCTTCAAAACGCTCGACGACACCGCCCGCTTTCACCAGTTCATATTCGCTGCTTGCCAATCCGTGTTCTTGCAAAAGCTTGCGCAATACGAATGCGTAGCCTGTTGTCAGCGCGTCGACCGATAACTGTTTACCCTTCAGATCAGCATAGGTCTTCACTTCGGGCACAGTGATAAGGCGTAGGAAGCCATTGTCGCCACCCATGAACGCAATGAGTTCAGGTTTGGCAACCGTAGGGGCTTCGCCTTGTTTTTCATCGTATGCCACGACGTTGTCGATTGCCGTCATGGCGATGTCGAACTTGCCATCGATTAGGTTGGTCAATTGAAAGACCGAGTTCGGTGTCGGCGTGAGCGTCACGGTAATACCGTTTCGCTCAAAATAGCCATTCTCCTGCGCGGCCCAGATCGGCCAATTGAAGCCGCCAGGAAAAACAATGACCGATACCGGTTCAAGCTTCCGTGCAACGTCGTCGCCGCGGGATCCCGCTGCATTGGTCGTATTTGGACACATGCGCTAATACCGGATCGAGTTCACGCCAAAATGGTCCCGCGCGTCGCTCGCGCGGGACCAGGCTCGGCCTATTTCTTGGCAGCGCTATACGGATAAATGAACTCGCCGGTCTTGTGCTCCGGTGGCCAGACGAGGACCCAATTTTTTGGATCGGTCAATTGGCCGAGGTCGTTGCCGGTTAGGCCTCGCCACTGGCTGACAAGCGCCCGGGGCTTGACCCACTCGCCATCTGTCCCGAATGCGACATTGCCGACCACCGTTGAAAAACTGTGACCACGCATATAATCCGCGAGCCGTTTGTGATCGAGGCTCTTGGTCGCAGCCACCGCCGCGGCCAACACTTGCCCCGTCGCATATCCGTAGGGAACGAAATTATAGCCGAATGGATCTATTCCCTGTCCCTTGGCCCGCTCCTGGTATTTCTTGAGAACATCCTGGGCGCCCGGAAAGCTCATCATCGTCGGTACTGGCATAAAGACTTCGGCATTGTTTACGTAGCCGTTCATCAACGGGCCCATCACAACCTTCAACGGTGTGGCCAACAGGCCGATTAAGGTGCCGCCCATCATATTCGGCGAAAGCCCCACTTCGTTGGCTGCGCGAACGAAGGCAACGCTGTCCGGCGGATAGGCAGCCACAAAAACGATATCGGGATTCGTGGCCTT
>DASSLE010000391.1:0-7495 GCA_035689725.1 Pseudolabrys sp. | reverse complement strand
TGCTTGCGGCTCTTGACCTTCTTGCCGCTGCGTCCGCTCCTGAGTGTGCCCCTCTTGCGCTTCTTCATCGCGCGCTCGACATCTTTCGAGACACCTTTCGAATATTTACGTGCCATACTTCTCCTCCTTAAACCGACAATCCATGGTGGTCGTTGCAAAACGCTATCGGCCCAATGCAGGTAACCATCGTGTGTGAAACTTTGTTCCGGGGTCGAAGCCTCAGCCCGCTGGAAGAACTTCGCTCATGAACGCGCCGCGCCAACGCGCCGACCGCCTCCTGGTCGCGCGCGGACTGTTCGAAAGCCGCGCCAAGGCCCAGGCCGCGATCGAAGCAGGGTTGGTAACTGCCGACGAGCGAGTGGTGAATAAGGCCTCCGAGGAGATCCCAACCGACGCATTGCTACGCGCAAGTGCAGTACACCCATACGTATCGCGGGGCGGCGTCAAGCTCCCTGCGGCACTCGATCGCTTTCACTTTGACCCAAATGGTCATGTCTGCCTCGATGTCGGCGCCTCTACCGGTGGATTTACCCAAGTGCTGCTGAACCGTGGCGCACAACGCGTCTATGCGGTCGATGTCGGTCACGGGCAATTGCACGAGACATTGCGTACGCGCCCCGAGGTTATTTCGCTCGAGGCTACAGACATTCGCACCCTGTCCCCTGCCCGGCTCGATAAGCTGCCGGACTTCGTCACCATCGACGTCAGCTTCATTTCTCTCAAGTTGGTGCTTCCCGCCGTAACAGCGCTCGCCAAAACTCCCGCGCAATTCGTTGCACTGATCAAGCCGCAATTCGAAGCCGGCCCTGGCGCCGCCAAGAAAGGCATCGTGCGCGAACCCGCTATTCATGCCGCCATCTGCGACGATATCGCCAAATTTGTCGTCTCGCTCGGATGGCGCGTGCTCGGGATAATCCCCTCTCCGATCGAAGGCGGCGACGGCAACGCCGAATTCCTGCTCGGGGCGGCACGTGACTGAACAGCTCAAAATTTCCCACCTCGGTCATCGCGGAGATGGTGTCGCCGACACTTCCGAGGGGCCGGTCTACGTGCCGTATACGCTGCCGGGCGAGACGGTTACGGTCGGACCGGTTGCCGGCCATCCTGACCGCCGGCATCTGGTGCATGTCGACAGGCCCAGCCACGAGCGCATTGAGCCTGTTTGTAAACATTTCGGTGCCTGCGGGGGCTGCGCGTTGCAGCACTGGTCGCTGGCCGAATACCACCTATGGAAACGCTCGCTGGTGGTGGAAGCATTGGCACAGGCAAATGTTGTAGCGCCCGTCGGCGATCTGATCGATGCCCACGGCGCGGGCCGCCGGCGCGCTGTGCTGCACGCCCGGCGCGGCACCCATGATGTTCTGGAGGTCGGCTTCACAGCGCCTCGCGCGCACCACATCGTTGCCATTGACGAATGCCCTATTTTGGCACCCGGGCTTGGCGGCGCGCTTCGGGCGGCTTGGGCCATTGCCGAAATGCTCAAACCCGCCGGCAAGCCGCTCGACATCCAGGCGACTGCGACGGATTCCGGCCTCGATATCGACGTTCGCGGCTCGGGAGCGCTCAATGCGGAGCGTCTTACCGAGCTGGCGCGGATCGCTGAGGCTCACAGCCTTGCTCGTCTCACGCGTCACGGTGAACTTGTAGCACAACGCACACAGCCGCTATTACAGGTCGGCCGCGCTCACGTGCCGCTGCCGCCGGGTGCATTTCTGCAGGCGACTACCGAGGGCGAAGCAACTCTGGCGCGGCTGGTGGTCGAACACATCGGCAAAGCCAAACGCGTTGCCGATCTTTTTGCCGGCATCGGCACATTCGCGTTGCGCCTGGCCGAGACGGTCCGGGTCAGTGCAGCCGACAGCGACGCCGGCATGATCAAGGCGCTGGAACGCGGGGCCTCGACCGCCTCGCGATTAAAGCCAGTCGAGGCTCAAACACGCGATCTATTCCGACGCCCGTTCATGGCGAGTGACCTCAAAGCTTTCGACGCCGTCGTATTCGATCCACCGCGCCAAGGCGCCGAAACGCAAGCCCGCGAACTGGCCAAAAGCGCTGTGCCTGTCGTCGTCGCAGTGTCTTGCGATGCCGCTACATTTACCCGCGATGCAAAGATTCTAATCGACGGCGGCTACAAGCTCGCCACCGTTGCTCCGGTCGATCAATTCCGCTATTCCCATCACGTGGAAATCGTCGCGAAATTTGTGCGGTGAAATCCACTACTGAAAATCGATGCCCCCGCCCCAGCGGTCCTGCCACATCCTCTCACCGATCGTGCAGGAGATGCGCGGCGCCTGTGAGGAGGCCGGCACCACCTGTGCCTCCGGCTGCCGCCCGGCAATCTCCAGCACCAATTTGGTGCGCGTCGCTTCGATGAATTTTTCACGCTCGCGGATCGGCACGACGAAGGCGCCCGGACCACCAATCACGCAGTCCTCGTAGTAAATATCGAGGTTTTCGATATCCATAGTCCCGACGAAAGGCCTTTTGAGCATGATCGGCAGACCGTTAATCGTGATACCCGCGGCCAGCACCTCATCGCGCATCGGCACGACCAGCGAGCCGGCATTGTTGGCGCCATCGCCGGACACGTCGATCACCCGGCGTAAGCCTTTATAGCCACTCTCATCAAACAGCGGCTTGGCGAAGCGCAGCGCTCCGGAAATCGAGGTACGCGAGGCACGCCGGTACGGCGCGCGCGCGATCTCGGCGGCGACCGCGTCGGCGGCCTCCGGACCGTCGATCACCCGCCACGGCATGATGACCTTCTGGTCGGACTGGCCAGCCCATTCAAAATATGTGATGGCGATTTTGCCGTTTGCACCCTGACGCAATGCCTGCAGGAATTCTTTTGAGGTGAGAGCGAGAATGTAACCTTCCCGTTGGAGCGCCTGCTCGTCAGGGTCCATCGAATAGGAAACATCGACCGCAATCACCAGCTCGACGTCAACGGGAATCGCACCGGCCCGCGTTTCGGCAAGCTGCCGCACGGTTGGCGCGGCCGATGCCGCAATCGCGAATCCCAAAGCTGCGACGGCTACGGCGATAGTCAGGCTGCTGAAGAGCCGCCCCATATTCGAATGCTGGCACGCGGCACGGGCGAAAAAAAGGCCGAAGATTTAATTTTGGCTACGGTCTCTTCCGAAAAACCGGTGCCCATGGTCATGCGTGTCAGCGTTCCAACGTTTCGGTGTCCACGATTTCGATACCGAAGCCGCCAAGTCCAACGTAAGTGCGTCTGCTGGAGGTGAGGAGGCGAATCGAGGAAATGCCGAGGTCTTTGAGAATCTGTGCACCGAGGCCGATTTCGCGCCACTGTCGCGAGCGGGCCGCATCGGTTCCCGTGTCGCCATGCGGAATCTCGGCCACCGGCACGCCCGCAGTGCCATCGCGCAAATAGACGATAACGCCACGGCCAGCCGCCTTGAAGCGCGCAAGCGATGCACGGATCGATTTGGCGCCACCGAACACGTCGCCAATAACGTCGGCGCGGTGCAGCCTCGCCAACACGCCCTTGCCATCGCCAGTTTCGCCATAGACGAAGGCCATATGATGCACGCGATCAAACGGGGTGACGTAAGCGTAGCCGTGCAACGTACCGATCTCTGACGGAAGCGAAAATTCGGCGACACGCTCCACCAACTTGTCGCGGCGCTGCCGGTAAGCGATGAGCTCGGCGATCGAGACCTGGGCCAGTTTGTGTTTCTGCGCAAAGGCGGCAACTTCCGGCCCGCGCATCACCGAACCATTGTCGTTCATTAATTCGGCTAGCACGCCGACCGGCGGCAATGAGGCCAGCCGGCAGAGGTCGACGCAGGCCTCGGTATGGCCGGAGCGCATCAGCACGCCACCCTGGCGCGCAACCAATGGAAACACGTGGCCAGGGCGTACAAAATCAGCGGCACCACTGTTGTCATTGGCAAGCGCACGCACTGTATTGCAACGCTCATCTGCCGAAATGCCGGTGCTCAAGCCGTGGCGAACATCGACTGAAACGGTGAAGGCAGTTCCGAGCGGCGCCTCGTTGGCCGCCACCATCGGCTCAAGATGCAGCCTGCGCGCCTGATCGGCGCCGAGCGGCGCGCAGACGATCCCCGATGTATTGCGAATGATGAACGCCATCTTGTCGGGCGTGCAGTGCGAAGCCGCAACGAAGAGGTCGCCTTCGTTTTCGCGATCATCGTCGTCAGTAACGACGACGATCTCACCATTAGCGAAGGCCTTGATCGCAGCTTCGACGCGGCTGTGGCTATCTAACACGGTTCTAACCTTAAAGGCGACGCTACGCGCCAGATTTGAACGGCCAAGCCGTCCCCTCGCCGACCTGACCGCGGTGCATCAGATAGTGGTCAGCCAGCACGCATGCCACCATGGCCTCGCCAATCGGGACCGCACGAATGCCGACGCAGGGATCGTGGCGACCCTTGGTGACAACATCGGTGTCGCGGCCATAACGGTCCACCGTCTTGCGCGGCGTCAGAATTGAGGATGTCGGCTTGACTGCAAAGCGGGCGACGATTGACTGTCCGGTCGAGATGCCACCGAGAATTCCGCCGGCGTGGTTGGACAGGAACAACGGCTTGCCGTCATTGCCCATGCGCATCTCGTCGGCATTGTCGATGCCACTCATTGCCGCCGTGGCAAAGCCGTCGCCAATCTCTACGCCCTTGACCGCGTTGATGCCCATCAACGCAGAAGCGAGATCGCCGTCGAGTTTGGCGTAGACTGGCGCCCCAAGGCCCGCCGGTACGCCCTCGACCACAACCTCGATCACCGCGCCGCATGACGAGCCAGCTTTGCGCACGCCATCGAGATACTCCTCGAAGAAATTGACCTGCTGCGCATCGGGGCAGAAGAACGGATTTTTGTCGATCTCAGTCCAGTCCCAGCGCGACCGGTCGATCTTGTGCGGACCCATCTGCACCAACGCGCCGCGCACCGTAAGGCCTGGCACGATCTTGCGCGCGATCGCAGCAGCGGCGACCCGCGCCGCCGTCTCACGCGCCGAGGCGCGCCCGCCACCGCGATAGTCGTGGATGCCGTATTTAACGTCGTAGGTATAACCGGCATGGCCGGGCCGATATTTGTCCTTGATCTCGGAATAGTCCTTGGAGCGCTGATCGACGTTCTCGATCATGAGCATAATCGGCGTGCCCGTGGTGACCTGCTGCCCGCTTTGCTCGTCGATGAATACTCCGGACATGATTTTCACCGCGTCCGGCTCCTGCCGCTGGGTGGTGAAACGCGATTGTCCCGGCCGCCGGCGGTTGAGTTCGCGCTGGATGTCTTCCTGTTTGAGTGGAATCCGCGGCGGACAGCCATCCACCACACAGCCAATAGCCGCCCCGTGGCTCTCGCCGAAGCTGGTGAACCGGAAAAGATGGCCGAAAGTATTAAACGACATAACAGTTCCGAGCTTGCTCGGTTTGGTAGCTCGCGCTTTTGTGAAGGTCAAATAAGTGCCAATTGGCGTGTGATTTTGCGGTATGTCCCGGACCGCTTACCACGGCAAACCCTCATTTCAAAAGACCAGACGCTCGCTGTTTGTTCTCGGGCCCATAGAACCACGGCACATTCATCGCTCATTCAGGTACAATTGAAGATTGATAGTAGACCAGCACCGGAACCCGCATGCACGCGCCGAACAAGCCAGTTATCTCAAATCGGTCTGACTCGCGATTTCGCGCAGCCGGATTTCCCGCACCGCAAATCGCTGTCCTGTTCGCCGCGTTAATCTTGCTCATATCGATACCAATCTGGACACATCCGCTGCCGCCGCTGTCGGACTACATCAATCACTTGGCGCGTATGCACGTGATAGCAACGCTGGCAAAGAATCCACCGCTTGCAAGCTTCTACGAGATCGATTGGCAGGTGATTCCTAATTTGACCATGGATCTGATCGTTCCGCTGCTGGCGCGTGTCATGAACATCTATCTGGCTGGCCAAGTGTTTATAGTCTTGATGTTCGCGTTGATCATTTCGGGGACCTTGGCGCTCAACCGGGCTCTGATCGGCCGCTGGTCCGCGCTGCCGCTGTTCACCTTCCCACTGCTGTACAACTATATCTTCCTCGTCGGGTTGATGAATTACATCTTCGGAATCGGTGTCGCGTTGTGGGCACTGGCCAGTTGGATTGCAGTGCGCGAACGCATCTGGCCAATAAGACTCGCATTATCGACGGTTTGCGTCGTCGTGTTGTTTTTCTGTCATCTCTCGGCGCTTGGCATTTATGGCGTTGGGCTGCTCTCGTTCGAGATTTTGCGGCTTTGGCAGCGACGGCTAGAGCCATGGCCAGCGCGGATTGCCGATTTTCTCGTCAGCGGTCTGCCATTCCTCGCAGTGGCGCCGCTGCTCTATGCCAGTCCGACAATGCAGCTTGTTTCCGGCATCTACTGGGATCAGCGCGGCAAGACCGATGGGCTGATGTATGTCATCTCCGATTATTCCGACATCACCGCCTTCGCGCTCATAACCGTCATGGTCGCCAGCCTGGTCTGGGCGGTGCGCCATCGCATCCTGCGTTTTCACCCACTGGTCTTCGCGCTACTCATGGTTGGAGCGGCCGTGTATTTGGCATTGCCGCGGGTAATGTTCGATACCTATATGACCGACCAGCGCGTTCCCCTCGGTATTGCCTTCATGGTCTTCGCATGCGGCGATTTAGAATTGCGCCGTCGCCTAGTGCGGCGGGCTTTCCTGGTGGTCCTCGTCATTTTGATCGGCGCGCGGCTGATCGAAATCGATCTCAATTGGTCACAGTTGTCGGATTCGACCAGCCAGTTCCGCTCCTCCGTGCGCCGCATCGCAACGGGCTCGAAGGTGTTCGTTACTTACGCCGACAATTCGGCCGGCGAGGACGTGCGCGACCTCGGCCTCGTTCATGCCGCCTGCATCGCCACTATC
Organism: Pseudolabrys sp.; assembly: GCA_035689725.1. Taxonomy (GTDB): domain Bacteria; phylum Pseudomonadota; class Alphaproteobacteria; order Rhizobiales; family Xanthobacteraceae; genus Pseudolabrys. The sequence continues at coordinate 592 of DASSLE010000391.1, read as the reverse complement.
GAGCGATCTTCTCTAGTCACGACGCTTTTCACGGTGGCCGGCAAGCAAGTGCTGCATGCCCGTTCCGAATATCGTGAATATGTCGACGCTCAAGATGGTACCCCGCCATCAATCGCGCAGCTCATTGTGGCGACTGAGCACCCGCAGCCCAACACGCCAGCATTCTGGTTGAATTGGACCAAGTTCGATTATCTCTACATTCTTTTCACCGAGGACGATGCGCCTAATCCTGATCCCTCACATCTGAAGCTCGTTGCTGATGGCGACCGATTTCAACTTTATCGCATCCTCAAGCCGACAGGCGTGGCGACACAAATCAATTAATTTCAGGTCCGAGATCATGACTTCCCATGCGCACCTCGTCGGCGTTCTCGATGCCGCTCATTGCCGCTATGGCAACGGCGCCTCCTGCGCCGGTCCTGCAAGATGGACAAGAAATAATTGGAAGATCGGGTTGCGATATCCGCGTCCCAAGAACGGCCGGATCCAAAGTTCGGCCGTTTCATTTTTGTCCAGAGATCCTCACGTGTAGCGCATTAGCCGATCTGCTTCGAATACATAGACAACGCCCTGCTCGATATCGACGAGGGGC
>DASSLE010000390.1:0-2170 GCA_035689725.1 Pseudolabrys sp. | reverse complement strand
GTGCTCGGGGCGAAGCGGCTAGAGCTGCTTCATCAGATGGTGCCCAACGCCTCTGTGGTTGCGATTCTCGGGAACCCAACCGACCCGACCACTGAGCAGCAGTTGCGGGAGATGCAGGCAGCGGCGGTTACACTTGGGCTTCAGCTCCAAGTCTTCAGCGCAAGCACCAAGAACGAGATCCAGGCAGCTTTCGCGAGCCTTGTCCAACAGCGCGTCGGTGCGCTTGTCGTCGCTGCCGATCCATTTTTTTTCAGCCACCGCGATCAACTTGTGGCGCTAGCGGCACGTTATGCTGTGCCCGCCATCTATTCATTTCGTGAGTCTGCCGCCGCCGGCGGCCTAATGACCTACGCTCAGAGCTTAGTGGATGCATATCGGCAAGCTAGTGTTTATATTAGCGAAATTCTGAAAGGCTCCAAGCCCGCTGATCTGCCGGTAATGCAGCCGACAAGGTTCGAGCTGGTGATCAATGTAAAGACTGCAAAAGCGCTCGGGTTAACGGTCCCGCAATCACTGCTCGTGGCCGCCGACGAGGTGATCGAATAGAGGCGCTGTTTTGTTGCAGTGCATGAGTCCGCTTTTGGCCCAAAGCAGACATCCCTATTTGTACTGCACATGTCCGCTTTCGGGGGTAAAGCGGACATCGGCCACCCGGTCATTTGACCGATAGTTTTAAGGTCTCGGAACGGCTCAGATTGCTTCATATCTAAGTATGGGAGCTAGTGATGGTCGACCGAGCAAACAGTCTGGCGCAGTTCTCAAGCGCTTTAATTGAACGCAGCGCCGCCGCAAACTCAGCAATCGCCGCAATACGGCTGAGCGAGAATCGGCACATCACTGCCACGTTGTGGCGACCTGACGTGGCCATCACCTCCGAGCAATCTTTGCCGGAGTGCGACGAGTTCGAACTCGTGATCGCAAGCGGGTCTACGATCAAGGCCAAAACGGCCGGCCGTGATCCGGGCACGAATATCACTGTTCTCAAGCTCGAGCAGCAGTCCGCTGCTAGTAGCGTGGTTTCGGCTGTCGGCCAAGTCGGCGCTCTTGCCATCGCGTTCGGAGCAGACGCTGGCGGCCATGCAACCGTGCGGCTGGGTGTCATCAACGCAGTTGGGCCCGAATGGTACAGCAGTCATGGCGGTCGCATCGAACAAAAGGTCCTGCTCGACATCGACCTCGCGCGAAGCGAGGAAGGTGGTCCAGTTTTCGATGCCGCGAGTGGCTTTCTGGGGATGTCAACGTTTGCACCGCGCCGCCAGGTACTCGTCATTCCTGCAACGACCATCGGACGGGTCGTACCTATACTGCTTAAGCAAGGGCGCATCTCATACGGGTGGCTCGGGGTTGCATTACGCCCGGTCGCTGTGCAGGAAGCCCTTGCAAAGACAGCCGGCCAGTCGAGCGGGTTGATGGTGATGTCGCTTACCGAGGGCGGGCCTGCAGTTGAGGGCGGAATCGTCGCTGGGGACATAATCCTCAGCGTCGATGGTGCCTCAACGCGCCGGATGCGCAACATCACCGCGCGGCTTGGCGCTGACAGCATCGGACGTAAAGTCGATCTTCAGCTCATCAGGGGCGGCGTCATTATGTCACGACAAGTGACGATCACTGAAAGACCAAACTCGTGACTGCGGCTCTCAAAGTGTCTCCGGATGTGCGACTTCGAGTGGCGCTATCGACGCCGGATTCGTTGCGCCGTCAAGCCTTGAGCAAGGTGCTCAACGACGCGGGACACATCGTAGTCGACATGGAGGATTCCGCCGACGTTGTACTGGCTGACGGAGATTGTGATCTAAGCGAGAAAAGGCCAACTGTCATACTCGGTGACAGAGATAGGCTGGTATCCGGCTCGTTGCCGCGAAATGCCGGCGTGGATCAGATAGACGCGGCATTGCGTGCAGTGGCAGTCGGATTGATCGTGCGCTCTCCCGTGGCAAAAGAAACAGGATTTATCCCTCTGGACGAGAGCGATAGTCCAGTGCTGCTGACGCCGCGCGAACTCGATGTGCTAGGCGCAATTATGGACGGACTTACCAATAAACTGATTGCACGGCAGTTAGACATTTCGCTGCACACCGTGAAGTTTCACGTAGAATCGGTTTTCAGGAAACTTGGCGTTCGAACAAGAGCCGAGGCTGTGGCAAAGGCCCTGGAATCGACCCAGTTCAAG
>DASSLE010000389.1:0-2102 GCA_035689725.1 Pseudolabrys sp. | reverse complement strand
AGCTTCATTGAAATGCTCAATCACACCGCCAGGATGACGGCGGAAGGTCTGGGGGCGGAATACTGCAAAGTATTGGAGTACATTCCGGCTGAGAACAGGCTTCTCGTTCGCGCGGGCGTCGGGTGGGGCGAGGGTGTGGTCGGACATACCACCGTTGGGACCGATTTGGCCTCGCCGGCCGGCTATGCCTTGCGCACGGGCAAGCCCGTAATTTCCAATCATCTCGAAAACGAGCAACGATTTCGTACCCCCGAGCTGCTCATAGAACACGGCATTCGCCGTGCGATGAACGTCATTTTGCAAGGTGATGGCTCGCCATTCGGCGTGCTCGAAGTCGACAGCCGATCCGAAGGCGAGTTCGGCGAACATGACATCGCATTTCTGCAGGGCGCTGCGAACATCCTCGGCATGGCTATCGAACAGCAGCAATACCAGCGCAAGCTACAAACTGCCCTCGAGCGCCACCAGATTCTGCTTAAGGAGGTCAACCACCGCGTGAAGAATAGTCTGCAAGTGGTCTCCAGTATGCTTCACCTACAAGCGAGCACCGTCGGCGATCCGGCATTGAGTGAACGCTTAAACGAAGCATCCACGCGCATTTCGGCAGTCGGACGCGCCTATGAACGCCTCGCCTACAACGCGGACTACGAGAAGATTGATCTTGTCTCATATTTGCGGGAGGTCATTGACGATCTGGAGACTGCGGTTGCTCCTTGTAAAGTTCAACTGGAAGCGCCCGAGGAAATTCAGTTCGCGGCGGACCGCGCCATCCTCGTCGCTCTTGTCATTAATGAATTGGTTCTGAATGCTGGCAAACATGCCTATCCCAACTCCTCTGACGGTCTGATCTGGCTACGCATCGTTCGAGTGGAAAAGAACCTCGTTTTGGTATCGGTCCGCGATGAGGGCGCTGGCCTGCCGGCTGGATTTGACCCCGCGACCAGCAGGCGTCTCGGCACGCGCCTAATCAACGCGCTTGCGAAGCAGTTGGGAGCGGAGTTGACACAGCCGGTGTCCGTCATTGGCACGAATTTTACGTTGCTTATTCCGTTGGACACGACCGCCGGCAATTAACCATGCCGCGAGCGGCGGTTCAGCAGATGCACGCTAACCACGTTGCAGAGTGATTGTCACGCCCTGCACGTCGGCCTGCGCGTCTTGCGACTTGATCGTAACCGACTGTTTGTCGCCGCGCGTCACCAAGTTCAGATTGGCGGTGAATGTCGGCCCCTTGGCCACGACCTGAAAGCCGATGCCTTCGACCTTGCCGGACAAGGTTCCGGCGGCATTACGGGTGGACTCGCTCCAGGTGCCTGCGATCGCGCCGGCGGCGTAGGTCGCGCTGCTGCGCAGATCGAAATTATAGCTGTCACTGGCACAGTGGATATTGAGCTGAAGCTTGTTTTGCTCCTCTAGCACATCATAGGAAGCTCGACACTTGATCGGCTCATGTCTGCTATTGGACAAATCGATGGTCCCAGAGCCGGACCAGCTCCCTGCCAACTGGTCGAATGGGCCCGCGTTCGAAGCCGAGCCCTGGGTGGCTGCACTCTGCGCGTTTCCGTCGCCGCCAACAAAAAACAAAATCGTCAGAGCCACAGCGGCCCCACGAAACATCACGCTCACAGAGTTCGGATGCACAGACATCAAAATTCTCGGGCCATTGGGGGATCGTCCTGTCGACCGGATAACACCCTGGCCGAACCTTGGTTCCCTCGATGGAAGCGAGAGCATCGCGAATGAATGGCGGAATGTCTGGTTATGGCACAAAACGGACATTCCGAGGCCAGCCATCAATGTCCGCTATTGGGGGTAAAGCAGACATCGCGCGGACTTGTCGCCATGTCCGCTAATGACCCAATGTGCCCTATCGCCTAAGGGGGACGATTTTGCTGCTCGAGTTGCCTGCACCATTAGCGAGGGCAAATTGCACCTTGTCGGCGAGCTCGTTACCAATAAATGGCTTTCTAACGATCTGTGTCTCGCCGATGTCTCCTAGCGCGGATGTGTCTGCATAGCCCGTGATGAATAATATGGGACGAGACGGAACTTTAGCGCGCATCTGTCGAGCGACTTCCATTCCATTCATGCCCGGCATGGCA
>DASSLE010000388.1:0-4126 GCA_035689725.1 Pseudolabrys sp. | reverse complement strand
CGTTCAAATTTTACTAATCATTTACCAATAGGCCCGAAGACTACGCACTGGCGGCGCGCCGCGCGCTTTGCTGCCGCGAAGTCGTGCGTGCGGACTTCACCGCTGACGGCGGCCTCCGAGGGACGGGGATGGTCTCATCTGAAGCCGGATATCGGAGCATGATCGACGCCATGCTCGTAGCGGAGCTTGCGGCCCCACGTTGGGCTCAACAAGTAAAGTAGGTCGCGATGGAAGGTCGAGTACGCCTCGCTCAATCGCTCAAGCTGAAACGACGCTCATCGTCCAATTTGTGGCCGAAGTCGCATAGTTGGCACTGGCCGAGGCTTGTGCGCCGCTGGGGTGTATTGCTTGTCGGCTTGAAAGTACCGCGCGGCGTAGGCTCGTCGGCAGCTGCCATGTTGCTGCTTGCCAGCGCCAGCTACGGCGCAGTCAAGGGCGGCCATGTCCCGCAGATTGTCGAGAACGTGCAAGATCTCTGCGACGCAGCGGCCAATCGACTCGGCTTCCGTATTTCCGAGGTCGCACTCGACGGCGAACACGAAGTTGCTCGGGACGAAATTCTGGTGCTCGCCGGCATCACCGACCACTCGTCGCTGTTGTTTCTTGATGCTGCGCGCGCGCGCGCGCGCCTGTTGACCAATCCGTGGATTGCAGATGCCACCGTCCTCAAACTATATCCGGATCGGCTACGCATCGAGATCAAAGAACGCAAACCATTTGCGCTCTGGCAAAAGGACGGTCGTGTAGCGCTGATCGCGGCTGACGGTGCCGTGCTCGAAGCGGCCGTGCCGCCGCGTTTCGACGGATTGCCACGCGTCGTAGGCAAGGGCGCCGGGCAGTGCGCGCAGGATTTTCTCGCGCTACTCGCGCGATATCCGATGATCGCGCAGATGACTGAAGCCTCGGTCATGGTGGCCGAGCGGCGTTGGAATCTGCACCTTAAAGGGGGCCTCGAGATTCTGTTGCCGGAAGGTGAAACCGAACAGGCGCTACGCATACTTATCGATCTCGACCGCAGCGATAAGCTGCTGTCGCGGGACATTGTGGCGATCGATCTCAGGCTGCCCGACCGTGTCACCGTGCGCCAGTCTGATAGCGCTGCCGCTGCGCGCGAGCAGGCGCTCAAGGACGCCGAGAAAGCAAAGAAGGGCAAGGCGGGCAAGGGAGGCGAAGCATGACCGTGCTGCGCTTCGGTGTTACCCCGAAGATGAAGCCGGTTTCGCCCAAGCGCGCAGCTGTCGTCGCTGGTCTCGATATTGGCACCAGCAAAGTCGTCTGCCTTATTGCGCGGCTTAAACCGCAAGCGCCGCAAGATGTCCTGCGTCGGCGCAGCCACGGCGTAAGGCTCCTGGCCTTTGCCCATACTGCGGCCAGCGGCATGAAGGCCGGCTCTGTGGTCGATCTGGTCGAGGCGGAGGAGATGGTCCGCCAGGCGATCGACATTGCCGAAAGCATAGCCGGCGTTCAGCTCGAGTCCGTCGTGGCGTCGATGTCTGGCGGCCGCCTTGGCAGCGAACGCTTCATCGCGAATATCGATCTCGCTGGTCGCGCAGTGACCGAAGCCGATATTGGTCGGGTGCTCGCGGCAGCGAGCCAGCATTCGGTGCGAGATGGGCGTGCCGTCCTGCATTCCCTCCCGATCGGCTACGCGGTTGACGCTGCTGCCGGTATCCGCGAACCGCGCGGCATGCTCGGCCACCGTCTGGGTGCGGATATGCATATGGTCACCGCCGACGTGGCGACCGTGCGGAACCTCATGCTTACGGTCGAGCGCAGCCACCTCTCTGTGAAGGCAATGGTGGCCTCCCCCTATGTGGCCGGTCTCGCCGCCCTCGCCGATGACGAGGCCGATCTGGGGGCGGCTACGATCGATATGGGCGCCGGAACCACGACTTTGGCGGTCTTTTCCGGCGGCAAATTCGTTCACGCCGACGGTTTTGCTCTTGGCGGCCAACACGTGACCACGGATCTCGCCCGCGGTCTTAACACCGGCGTCGCCGATGCTGAGCGAATCAAAGCGATTTATGGCAGTGTTTTGGCCGGGGGCTCGGATGAACGCGATATGATCACGGTACCTTCGGTCGAAGATAACGAGCGGGAGCCGCCGCAATTCGTCTCGCGCGCATCGCTCGTGCGGATCATCAGGCCGCGTGTTGAGGAAATATTGGAAATGGTGCGCGATCGCCTGGCCGCTTCGCCGTTCGCGGCGGAGCCGCGTGGGCGTGTGGTGCTGACCGGTGGCGCGAGCCAGCTCACTGGCCTCGCCGATCTTGCCGCTCGCATTTTAAAGCGCTCCGTACGAATTGGCCGCCCGCTTGGCTTGGCCGGCTTGCCCGAGGCAGCGAAGGGGCCGGCCTTTGCAGTGGCGGCGGGCCTGTTGGTCTACCCACAGGCAGCGCATCTCGAACACTTCGAACCGCGGCGAACGCGGCAATTGATGACAGGAACGGGCGGTTACATGGCACGGGTCGGACGATGGCTGCGCGAAAGTTTCTGACCCTTCATCAACGAAACCACGAATCGGCCGGTGGCGGACTGGCCCAGTTCGGCGGCGTGCAATTGCGTTGGCGCCTTCGGCGCGACGCAAGGCCTGCTGCCCGTGCAATCATGAGGCAAACATGACCATCAATCTGACGATCCCCGATATTCGCGAGATGAAACCTCGCATTACCGTTTTTGGCGTCGGCGGCGCCGGCGGTAATGCCGTCAACAATATGATCGCGGCTGGCCTGCAAGGCGTCGACTTCGTCGTCGCCAATACCGACGCGCAGGCGCTCACCATGTCCAAAGCCGAGCGTATCATTCAGATGGGCACCCAGGTGACCGAAGGCCTCGGCGCTGGCTCGCAGCCCGAGGTGGGACGTGCCGCGGCAGAAGAGGTGATCGACGAAATCCGCGATCACCTGACCGGCGCACACATGGTGTTCGTCACCGCCGGAATGGGCGGAGGCACCGGCACTGGCGCGGCGCCGATCATCGCGAAGACTGCGCGCGAGCTCGGCATCCTTACTGTCGGCGTGATCACCAAGCCGTTCCACTTCGAGGGCCAGCGTCGCATGCGCTTTGCTGAAGCCGGCATTATCGAGTTGCAGAAGGTGGTGGATACGCTGCTGATCATCCCGAACCAGAATCTGTTCAGGGTGGCCAACGAGAAAACTACTTTTGCCGATGCTTTCGCCATGGCCGACCAGGTGCTTTATTCGGGGGTGGCCTGCATCACCGACCTGATGGTCAAGGAAGGCTTGATTAATCTCGACTTTGCCGATGTGCGCGCTGTCATGCGCGAGATGGGCAAAGCGATGATGGGTACTGGCGAGGCTTCAGGCGAAAAGCGGGCACTAACGGCCGCTGAAGCTGCGATTTCCAATCCACTGATCGATGACGCTTCGATGAAGGGGGCCAAGGGCCTGCTCATCTCGATCACTGGCGGCAAAGACCTCACGCTTTATGAAGTTGACGAGGCTGCCACCCGTATCAGGGAGGAGGTCGATCAGGATGCCAACATCATTGTCGGCGCCACCTTCGACGAAGGCCTCGAAGGCATCATACGTGTCTCCGTTGTAGCGACCGGCATCGACAATACCGGCGTGGCGCGCCAAGCTCAGCCCGCGGAAAGTGCGCTCAAAGAGCTCGCCGGCAAGATACGCAACGGCAGCCGCCGCGCCGACCGTATCGAGCGTAGTGCGCCGGTGACGGCGCATGCCGCGCCCTCGGTTGAATCTGCCGCCCATGCTGCAGTCGCGGCCGCTATCCTGCCGCCGACCGCGATCGAGGACGTTTCGATTCGGCCGATGCCGATTAAGCCATCACTCTTTGAGCCGGCACAGACAGAGGCGCCGCTCGTGGAGCCACAGATGCCGGCGGCGTTCATTCCTCCGGCGCCCGAACGCTACGCACGCACGCCGCGCATGCCGCGCATAGACGAATTGCCGCTGCCGGCGCAAAACGAAATTCGCGCGCAGCGTGGTGAGCTCGACGACGATCATCCTGAAAAGCGCCGGATGACACTCATGCAAAGGCTGGCTTCAGTCGGACTTGGCCGGAGAGCGGAGGGGGACGCGCCGGTAGCGCCGCCCATGCCGCGCCCCGCACGGCCAATTCCGCAATTCGAGCGTCCCCCGCAACG
>DASSLE010000387.1:0-3659 GCA_035689725.1 Pseudolabrys sp. | reverse complement strand
GCGCTCGACCATTTTGTCCTGCTGATCTACCCGACGGTGGTGATCGGCCTGCAGGTCGTCTATCAGCGCTCCTACAGCGAATTGATTGCGCTATCGAGCGCGGCCTTCGTCGCCTTTGGCGTGTTTTCGCTGCCGGCTGGTTGGCTCGCCGACCACTGGAGCCGCCGCAACATGATGGCGGCCTTCTATATTGGTTGCGGTCTGTCGTTGGCCGGTGCGGGCTTCGCACCGAATCTCGCGGCGCTAGCCGTGGCGATGTTCGCGCTCGGAACGTTCGCAGCGATCTATCATCCGGTTGGCATGGCGATGCTGATCGAGGCATCGAATGCCCGTGGACGCACGCTCGCCTTCAACGGCGTGTGCGGGAATCTTGGTGTCTCGCTTGCCGCCGGTATCAGCGCCGCGCTTGCCACCTGGTTTGGGTGGCGCGCCGCCTTCTTCGCGCCAGCGGTGGTCCTGGTCGTCACCGGGCTATTCTATCTCTGGCTCACGCCCGATGATCGTTATCACGCCAAGGCGCGCCAATCTGCGCCGGCGGTGCCGCTTACGCCGCGCCTTGCAGTCATGCTATTCGGGCTGTTCATCGTGATCGCCCTGAGCGCGGGTCTGACCTTCAACGTGCTTACCATTGCGCTGCCAAAAATCGTCGACGAGCGCCTGTCCCACGATCTGCCGCTGGTTCTCGTGGGCGGCATCGCAACCGCGGTGCTGGTATGCGGAGCGCTCGCGCAACTGACGGTCGGACGTGTGGTGGAATGGATTCAGCCGCACGTGATATTCGCGATCGTCACCGGCATTGGTTTCCTCGGTAATTTGTGGGCGGCTTCTGCCAGCGGCATTGCGCTTCTGGTTGCACTCGCAATCGCGATTGCCGCGATCTATGGGCAGGTGACTGTCAACGATATGATCATGGCGCGCTACACCGCCGACGCCTGGCGCGGGCGCGTTTACGCAGTGCGATATTTTCTGCTGTTCGTCAGCGCCGGTGCCGCGATCGGCATGATCTCGCTGCTACACGAGAGCGGCGGCTTTGCGCTGGTCCTTGGCGTCAATGCTGTCATCGCGCTGCTACTGTTTGTCACGACGCTGGTTTTGGTTGCGATGATCATCAGTGTCGAAGGCAAGCAACGGTCGCCGCAGCCGGCTGAATGAAATCAAAATAAAGGCGGGATGAGGTCATTGACTTTGACCTGCGTACGTTTCCTTACATTGGCCACGATGCGGCTGCGGTGGCAGGCCTTCGGATCTCGGCAATAGCAGAGCAGGCCAACGCGCTTGCCTGACTTGATCAGGGCGATCAACTCATCAAGCGCCGCTTGCGCTTCCGAAGTCTTAATGTGCTTGTCGTAAATGCGCCACAGCGCATCAGTATCGCCGCTACGCGCTGCCGCGCGCCCTTTCGCCGGAGTGCCAAGCTTCTGCAAATGGACATAACCAATGCCAGCCTCGTCCAGTGAAGCCGCGAGTTGGCGCTTGGAAAAGCCTGGCCGGCGAGACGCTGCCACCGCGCGGGTGTCGACCAGCAGCTCGATCTTTGCGCGTTTGAGCTCGTCAAGCACCGCGGCCGGCTTGGCTTGTTCGTAGCCGATTGTGAACAGCGGTCGGATTTTCGCTGCTTTCGTTTTCGGCTTGTCTTTCATTTCAACCTTTCGATCAGCGCCATTGCGGCCGCCGGCGCCCGCACTTTCGCTTCATGGATAAAATAGAGGAAGACATCGCGCGGTTGTTTTTTGGCTGGCGTCTTGGTCACGCGCGGCAGATCTTTCGGCTCGTCGCCTTGCGCCCAAGCCCCAGCGCGGGCGGCCCAGCCATCGAGCGCCTTGGGCGGATAGCCCGCCTTGAGTTTGTCATCGCCCTTCTGCAACCGCGCATAGATAAAATCGCCGGTGACGTCTGCGATGGCCGGATAAGTCTCGTGCTCGGCGAACACGACAGGCACTCCGAACTGCCGCAGCAATGCCACGAACGCTGCCGTCTTGAAACTGTCGTGGCGGACTTCCACCACGTGACGCAGCGGCTGCCCATTGAAATTCTTCGGTAGCAATTCGAGAAAGCCGCCGAAATCGGCTTCGTCGAATTTCTTGTACGGCGTGAATTGCCAGAGGAGGGGGCCAAGACGGGTGCCTAGCTCCGTCACGCCGGAGTTGAGGAAGCGCTTGATCGAATCGCCAGCCTCCTTGAGGACGCGGCGATTAACAGCGTAGCGCGGACCCTTCAGCGAAAAAACAAATCCCTCAGGCACCTCGGAGGCCCATTTGCGGAACGTTGTCGGGGTTTGGGTGCGGTAGAAGGTGCCATTGACCTCGATCGAGGTCAGGTGCGCGCCGGCATAAGCGAGCTCGCGCGCATGCGGCAGGGATTTGGGGTAGAAGACACCGCGCCAGGGCTCGTAGGTCCAGCCTCCAATTCCGACATAGATGCTGCTTGACTTTGTCATGCTGCTGTCATGTCGGCGGTATAATGTAATTTGCAAGTGACGATGGATATTTTCATCGTCACAGCGGCCACTGCGACGAGGTGACGCCGGATGTACGCGCGCCTTTTCGTGTGTGGTCGTTTCATTTTGCCGAACGTCGCCTGCGAGCAAAAAAAGGCCCGGGATTTTTCCCGGGCCTTTTGCATTTTTCGCGAAGAGCGGAGACCTAGAAGTCCATCCCGCCCATGCCGCCGCCGCCCGGCATTGCCGGAGCCGCGCTCTGCTTCTTCGGCAGTTCGGCAACCATGGCCTCGGTGGTGATCAGGAGGCCAGCGACCGACGCAGCGCCCTGGATCGCCGAACGCACGACCTTGGTTGGGTCGATCACGCCCTTGCTGACGAGGTTGCCGTATTCGCCGGCCTGCGCGTCATACCCGTAGGAGTACTGATCCCGCTCCATGATCTTGCCGACCACGACCGAGCCATCGCCGCCGGCATTGGTCGCGATCTGGCGGGCAGGAGCCTGGATCGCCTTGCGCACGATCTCGACGCCGTGCTTCTGGTCCTCGTTGTCGGTCTTGATGCGCTTGAGTGCATCGACCGAACGCAGCAGGGCAACGCCGCCGCCAGGCAGGATGCCTTCCTCGACCGCGGCGCGAGTCGCATGCAGCGCGTCATCGACGCGATCCTTGCGCTCCTTCACCTCGATCTCGGTGGCGCCGCCGACGCGGATCACTGCCACGCCGCCAGCGAGCTTGGCCAACCGCTCCTGCAGCTTCTCACGGTCATAGTCCGAGGTGGTCTCCTCGATCTGCGCCTTGATCTGGTTGACGCGTGCCTCGATGTCGGCCTTCTTGCCGGCACCGTGCACGATGGTGGTGTTCTCCTTGTCGATCATCACCTTCTTGGCGCGGCCAAGCATGTTGATCGTGACGTTCTCGAGCTTGATGCCGAGATCTTCACTGATCGCCTGACCACCGGTAAGGGTTGCGATGTCCTGCAACATGGCCTTGCGGCGGTCGCCGAAGCCCGGCGCTTTCACCGCTGCGACCTTGAGCCCACCGCGCAGCTTGTTGACCACGAGCGTGGCAAGTGCCTCGCCCTCGACGTCCTCAGCCACGATCAGCAGCGGCTTGCCGGTCTGCACCACTGACTCGAGCAGTGGCAGCAACTCCTGCAGGCCCGACAGCTTCTTTTCATAGATGAGGATGTAGGGGTCTTCCATCTCCGTCCGCATCTTGTC
>DASSLE010000386.1:0-2353 GCA_035689725.1 Pseudolabrys sp. | reverse complement strand
GCAAGGAAGATATCCTCGACTACATGCAGGGCAAGATCGCGAAGTGGTGGATGCCGGACGACGTGGTGTTCGTCGACGAAATCCCGCACACGGCGACCGGCAAGATCCAGAAGCTCACGCTGCGTCATAAATTCAAGGACTACGTGTTGCCGACAGCGCAAGCGGCGGAGTGACGGAGCCGCCGCGAGCATGAAATCTGCAACGCCAGCAGTCATCGTCTCTGCGCCCAGTTGGGACGTACTGGATATTCTAACAAAAACGCAAGACGCATGGGCTGCACTCAAGCAGATCTGCGCAGGATCATGAACATGGTGAGACGTCCGTTTCATGACGAGCCGATGTCAAAGGTCGCCGTCTGGTCGTCCCGGCTGGCGCTGTTCGCTTTTGCCGTCGCCGCAATTTCGATCATCATCGTGCGTTCGGGCCTGCTCGAGATCGTGCCGGCCCTCGCCACCTTCGCCGCTGCATTGATTTTCGCCGGTCTCGCTGTATTGCTCTCGTTCGCGGCTCTCGTCGTGATCTGGCGGCAAGGGGTTTCCGGCCTCGGACGCGCGCTACTCGGCCTGTTTCTCGGGCTGGCGCTACTCGCCTACCCGGCTTATCTCGGCACTCGCGCTTTGAAGCTGCCCGAGATATCCGACATCACCACGGATACGGCCAATCCGCCGCGCTTCGACGTCCTGGCGCGTCTGCGGCCGCGCGGGCGCAACGACTATCCCGGCCCGGCCGTTGCCGCGCTTCAGCGCGCCGCCTACCCGGATGTCGCGCCGCTTGAGCTCGAAGTGCCGCCCAAGGTCGCCTATGATGCTGCGCTTGCCCTTGTGACGAAACGCAAATGGTATATCGGCGATGCACGCGCGCCGACACTGGCACGCCGCGAAGGCGTGATCGAGGCGGTAGCACGCACACCGATCATGGGGTTCCGCGACGACATCGTGATCCGGGTGAGTCCGATGGGTCAAGGCAGCCGCATCGACATGCGGTCAGCATCGCGAGTCGGCTCTCACGATTTTGGCGCCAATGCTTCGCGCATTCGAAGCCTCCTCGAAGACATCGATGATGTCGTGAGTTCGGCGCCCGAGCCGCGTTCCCTCCCAGCGAAGAAAGAGCTGCCGGCGAAAAAAGGCCAGCCCGACAAGCGTCAACCGGCCAAACGATAGATCCCATCAATCGCAGGTTGACCGTCGGTCTCGGCCAAACCGCGTGCGACCAAATCTTCCAGATGGGCGAGCACCGAGAGGCCAGCGGCACCGGTCAGTCGCGGATCAATGCCGATATAGATCGCGCGGACGATGGTCGGGATGTCTGTCTCACCCTTCGACAGGCGATACAAAATAGAGGCTTCCCGCGCCTTGCGATGGAGAATGTAATAATTGACGAAGCGCGGGGCGTCGGCGATGGCGGGCCCGTGGCCAGGGAAATAAATGGTTTCCTTGCGCTGCGCGAGCTTTGTCAGGGAGGCCATGTAGTCGCTCATGGCTCCGTCAGGCGGCGCGACGATGGACGTCGCCCACGCCATTACGTGGTCGCCAGCGAACAGCGCGTTCTTCTCCCTAAAGGCATAGGCCATGTGGTTCGCGGTGTGGCCCGGCGTCGCCACTGCCTCGATGGCCCAGCCGTCGCCGGCGACGACCTCGCCATCCTTCAAGGCCACATCAGGCCGAAAGTCGCGATCGGCACTGGCATCGAGCGGATTATGCTCGCCGATATGCAGCGGTCGTGCGGCGCGGTGGGGGCCTTCCGCATAGACCGTAGCGCCTGTTGCCGCCCTGATCGCAGGCACTGCCGGTGTATGGTCGCGATGGGTGTGGGTGACGAAGATGTGTGTCACCGTTTCGTTGCGCACGGCATCGAGCAACGCGCCGATATGGGCTTCATCGTCCGGACCTGGATCGACGATCGCCACCTTGCCGTGGCCGATGATGTAGCTGACGGTCCCTTTAAAGGTGAATGGGCCCGGATTATTGGCCATGATCCGCCGCACGCCGGGTATCGGCTCGTCCGCCACATCGGGCACGAGATCAAAATTTTTCTCGAATGGAATGTCGTCGCTCATGCCTTGATGTCCGATTGACGGAACCGGCGTACCATTATTTCGGCCACACTTGCACTCTAGTAATTGAAAGATGCCTTATGTGCTGCGCGCATTGATCCCCAGCCTCTGGGTTCTCCGGCTCGCCTAGTGGATCGCGGCGGTGCTATCACGCAAGCCGACGATCGAGAGGCGTTTCACGTCTGAGCAATTCGGCGAGGCCTATGCGCGCTACCGCGCCGAGGTGCCAGCGCTGATTCCATTCATGGTGTGACGCACTAGCGCACCACGAGAACGCCGGCAGTTTGCGGATTAAAATCG
>DASSLE010000385.1:0-5384 GCA_035689725.1 Pseudolabrys sp. | reverse complement strand
AACGAACGCAAGGCATTCCTGCCGTATCTGATCGCGACGCCGATCTTCTTCACGCTCGGTGCGGCGGTCGTCTATTTTCTCGTGCTGCCGATGCTGGTGCGCTTCTCACTTGGCATGCAGCAGACCGGCAGCACGACCGATGCCTCGATCGCATTAATGCCCAAGGTCGGCGAATATCTCTCGTTGATGATGGCTCTCGTTCTCGCTTTTGGTGTGGCCTTCCAGCTGCCGGTGATCCTTACGCTGCTCGGGCGTATTGGTCTTATCACTGCCGAGCAGCTTAAAGCCAAGCGGCGCTATTTCATCGTCGGCGCGTTTGTGCTGGCCGCGGTGCTCACACCGCCCGATGTCATCAGCCAGATGTCGCTCGCTGTACCACTCCTCATTCTATATGAGGGCTCAATCTGGTCGGTGCGCATGGTTGAGAAGAAAGCGCAGGCGGAGGCCGCAGCCAAAGTGGCGGCGGATGCCGCGTCGGCAACTGCAAAGCCGGCAGAGTAAGCGGATATTATCGTGCCCGGCCTTGTGCCAGGAATTCCGCTTAGGTAGGCAACATCGTGCAGATTGAATCGGGGTGTCCGGGATTTTTACGGTTAAGACGGCGTTCGCGCCTTTTGTCCGGCCACGACACGCGATAAGAACGCTTCACCATGTACGACATCAAATGGATTCGCGAGCACTCTGACGCCCTCGACCGCGGCCTTAAGCGTCGCGGGCTGGAGCCGCTGTCGGAAAAGCTCATGGAGCTCGACGAAAAGCGGCGGGCGGCGATCACAAAATTCGAGCAGACACAGGCGCGTCGAAATGCGGCTTCCAAGGAAATCGGCGACGCCAAAAAGTCCAAAGACGAGACCAAGGCTAACAAGCTGATGGCCGAAGTCGCCGAGCTGAAGACTGCGCTGCCAGCAATGGAGGAGGAGCAGAAGACGCTCGCTGCGGAGCTCGACAAGGAGCTGGCGCAAATTCCAAATACGCCGCTCGACGATGTGCCTGACGGTGCCGATGCGAGCGGAAATGTCGAACACCACCTCTTCGGCAAAAAGCGCGACTATACCTTCAAACCCAAGCAGCATTTCGAATTGGGCGAGGCACTTGGGATGATGGATTTCGAACTAGCTGCCAAATTGTCCGGGGCACGCTTCGTGGTCTTGCAGAAGAGCTTGGCGCGACTCGAACGTGCGCTCGGGCAGTTCATGCTCGATGTGCATACAAGCAAGGAGCATGGATATACGGAAGTCAATCCACCGTTGTTGGTCAATGATCACGCGATGTTTGGCACGGCTCAGCTGCCAAAATTTGCAGAAGATCAGTTCGAAGGCATAAGCGGAAGAGATCCGAGAGAAGTAGCATTTGATGCGCTGAATATTGCGATTCAAAAAGCACGCGACTTGGATATCGATCCAATCGATGATCAGTCAAAATTTCGGCCTTTGTATGATGCTGCATGGAATGATGTGCCCAAGCAGATGCGTCGCTGGCTCATACCAACTGCCGAGGTCCCGCTTACCAATCTGGTGCGCGAGTCCATCGTTGAGGAAGGACGACTACCGATTCGGCTGACCGCCTGCACGCCCTGCTTCCGCGCGGAGGCGGGTGCGGGGGGAAAAGACACGCGCGGGATGATCCGCCAGCACCAGTTTACCAAGGTCGAGCTGGTCTCGGTCACGACGCCGGAGAAATCGAAAGACGAGCACGAGCGCATGCTCGCCTGCGCCGAAGAGGTGCTCAAAAAGCTCGAGCTGCACTACCGCGTGGTTACACTTTGCACCGGCGACATGGGCTTTGCGGCACAGAAGACCTACGACATCGAGGTCTGGTTGCCGGGTCAGAACGCCTACCGCGAGATTTCCTCTTGTTCAAACTGCGGAGAATTCCAGGCCCGGCGAATGAATGCGCGCTACCGTGCCAAGGACGGTGTCCGACACGTGCACACCTTGAATGGGTCGGGGGTCGCCGTCGGCCGCGCGCTGATCGCGGTGATGGAAACCTATCAGCAGGAGAACGGCTCGATCGTGGTGCCGTCAGCGCTCGCGCCTTATATGGGCAGATTGACCAAGATCGAGCGAGCGTAATGCGTATTCTCATCACCAATGACGACGGCATTCATTCGCCGGGGCTTGCCGCCTGCGAGACGATCGCGCGTGCTCTTTCCGACGAGGTGTGGATTGTAGCGCCGGAAACCGATCAATCGGGCGTGTCGCATTCGCTGTCGTTAAACGACCCGCTGCGGATGCGCGAGGTCGGCGAGCGACATTTTGCGGTCAAGGGCACGCCGACGGACTGCGTGATCATGGGGGTCCGTCACCTGATGAAGGAGAAGCCGGATCTCGTGCTTTCCGGCGTCAACCGCGGCCGTAATTGCGCGGAGGACGTGACCTATTCCGGCACGGTTGCTGGCGCGATGGAGGGTGCCGTGCTCGGCATTCCGTCCTTCGCGCTGTCGCAGGCCTATGCGTTCACCACCAAGCATCATCCATATTGGGACACGGCAATTAAATTTGCTCCCGATCTGATCAGGCGCGTGCTTGATGCCGGGATGCCGCGCGACATTCTCGTGAATATTAATTTTCCGGATTGTCTGCCCGATGAAGTTGCCGGCGTTTCGATCTCTGTGCAGGGAAAGCGGGATCAGGAGCTTTTGCGGATCGATGCGCGCCACGACGGGCGCGGCAATCCTTATTACTGGATCGCGTTCGGACGCGGCGGCATTGCAGGCGCGGCGCCAGGAAGTGACCTCGCGGCACTGACTGAAAAGCGCATTGCGGTGACGCCTTTGCGGCTCGATCTCACCGACGAGCCATTCATGACCAAGTTGGCGGAAGTGTTCGGCTAGGCCAGTAGGCCGGCGAGCGCGTTCTTAAGCTGCTCGCAACGAGAACGCGTGGCGCCGCTGCCGAGGAATTTGTCATTGTTGTCTCGCGCCCTACAACTCAACATGAGCCATAGAGTTTCAGCTTAGCTCAACCCCGAGAAAACATGCTAATAACGCCGGTAAAGGGTTCTAAACGTGTCGAAAACGCCGCATAATCAGCAGGACGACGATCGAATGGAATTCCTGCTGACCTTACGGCGGCGGGGCATTGCCGATCAGGCGGTGTTGCGGGCGATGGATGAGGTGCCGCGCGAGCGTTTCGTCGAGGCGAGCTTTGCGAGCAGCGCCTATGCCGATCAGGCGCTGCCGATCGCCTGCGGGCAGACCGTAAGCCAGCCTTACGTCGTGGCTTATATGACCGAGCAGCTTGGCGTGCGTTCGCACCATCGCGTACTGGAGGTAGGGACTGGTTCCGGCTATCAGACCGCAGTGCTGTCGCGGCTCGCGCGCGAAGTGGTGAGCATCGAGCGCTACCGCACGCTTGCCGATCAGGCGCGAGAGCGTCTGAGGTCACTCGGTTATGACAATGTCGACGTCGTCGTCGGGGATGGCTTCGCCGGCGTGCCGGGCAGGGCGCCTTATGATCGCATTATCGTCACTGCCGCGGCGGAGACACTGCCACAAACGCTGCTCGATCAACTCGCCGGCAATGGCGTCATGATCCTGCCGCTTGGCTCCCACGACGGGTCACAACATATTATCAAGCTTACCAAGTCGGAAACGGGAACCCGGCGCGAGAATCTCATTCCGGTGCGTTTCGTGCCCATGTTACCGGGCCAAGCGCAGGAACTGTGACATTTTTATCGGATCAAAAGGGCTTGTATCCGAGCGTTAATTCTTAAAGCCTTGTTTACTCGCGGCTGCTTTATTTCAAACTCTACGTTTTTTGCGTACGAGTGAGTAACCACATGCCGCGTTCCAAGGTCGAGTCCCGCCCGCGCGCTTGGCCGCGCGCTGTAGTTCTCGCGCTGGTTGGTGTCGCCGCCGCCGGTTGTTCGGACTCCGCGCGCTTCGAATCCAGCTCTTACAACACCGATCGCCCGGCTCCGCCGCAGAATGTCGCCAGCTCGATTCCGGCACTTCCGGCGTCCGGGCGCGTCGAAGCGCAACCGCTGCCGGCACCGAGCCCGCCCGCCGCCGTCTCATCTGCACCTCGGACTTACGGCTCGCAAAGTCTTGGCACCTATCGCTCGACCAACCAATATTCTGACGTCACTGGATCGGCAGCGCGTGCTCCGGCAACTTCTGGTCATTGGGCCTGGAACGGCGGTTCGGCTGTAACCGTGGGTTACGGGGAAACGATCGACACCATAGCACGCAAGCACCGCGTACCCGCGTCGGCGCTCATGCAGACGAACGGTATTCGTGATGCGGGTCAGATCAAGCCAGGCCAACGCCTCGTTATCCCGCGCTATGTTTCGGCCATGCCGCAAACGGCGGCTGTACATAGTCCGGCACAGGCAACCGCCGGCAACACTCATGTCGTGAAATCCGGCGATACGCTTATGAGCGTTGCGCGCCGGAACGGCGTGACGGTCACGGCGCTGTCGAATGCAAATCATATCCAGCCTGCCGCCAAGCTCAGCGTCGGCGATCGCCTTACGATTCCTGCGGGCGGCCATCCGGCAGTGGCCGCTCAGCCGGCGCCGCAAGTCGCGCAGCCGCGCACAGTACCGGAAAAGACCAAGGTTGCGAGTGCGGCGCCCATGCAAAGTGTGCAGGTTGCGAAGGAAGAGCCACGCGCGACCGAGACGGTCGTCAAGACTGCGGAACCGAGTGGAGCCATGCCGTCGTTCCGTTGGCCGGTCCGCGGCCGCGTTATCGCTGGTTTCGGGAGTAAGAACGGCACGCAGAACGACGGTATCAATCTGGCGGTGCCAGAAGGCACGCCGATCAAGGCTGCGGATGATGGTGTGGTCGCTTACGCCGGCAACGAGCTCAAGGGCTACGGCAACCTTGTGCTGATCCGCCATTCGAACGGTTATGTGTCTGCTTATGCGCACGCGAGTGAATTGATGGTCAAGCGTGGCGACGCCATCAAGCGCGGGCAAGTAATCGCTCAAGCGGGGCAAACGGGCAACGTGACGTCGCCGCAATTGCACTTCGAGATTAGAAAGGGTTCGACTCCGGTCGACCCGACCCAATACCTCGGCGGCGCCTAGCCTTTCAGCGCGACGCCAAGTCGCCCGGCCAGATCCTGTACGAACTGCCAGGCAACGCGGCCTGATCGCGAGCCCCGTGTGGTAGACCACTCCAGCGCCTCGCGGTGCAAGGATTCGCGCGCCGGGATTTTGTAGTGCGCGACATAGCCGTCGACCATTGCCAGATATTCATCCTGGCTGCAGCGGTGGAACCCGAGCCACAATCCGAACCGATCGGATAGTGACACTTTCTCCTCGACCGTTTCGCCCGGATTGATTGCCGTTGAGCGCTCGTTCTCCATCATGTCGCGCGACATGAGATGGCGGCGGTTCGACGTCGCATAAAAAATAACATTGTCCGGCCGGCCCTC
>DASSLE010000384.1:0-9271 GCA_035689725.1 Pseudolabrys sp. | reverse complement strand
GCCCATGCGGGCGCCTACATCCTGCCGGCCTTGCTGGCGGAAGCCGAGGCGACCGGCGCCAATACTCTGCAAGTGCTCGGCGCGCTGACGCTCGGCTACGAGATCGTCGGCCGTTGTGCTCAAGCGTTTCCATTCGCCGCCATGACGGTACATCCGCATGCCGCCTTCGGCACGCTCGGCGCGGCGGCCGGCATCGGGATCCTGCGTGGCTACGACGCCGACATGCTGCTCGCCACCGTCTCTGCCGGTGCTAGTATGGTGTTCGCTGGACCTTACAATCACGCGCTCGAGGGCGCGCTGGTGCGCAATCTCTGGACCGGCCTCTCCGCCTGGGTCGGCATGCGCGCCGCCGACCTCGCGCCGCTCGGACTCGGCGGCATCGCGGAGAGTACCTATGATGTCTTTGTCGGCTGCTTCGCAACGCGGGTCGACCCCCCAGCGCTGACGGCAGAGCTAGGCCAGCGCTGGGCGATCGCGAGCGGCTATCATAAGCTATTCGCGTGCTGCCAGTACGCGCACTCCGCCGTCGAGGCGAGCCTCGTGCTCGGCGAGCGACTTGCCAGCACCGGGCGCACGCCCGATGACATTGCCGAGATTACGGTCGAGACTCATCCGCGCGGCCTCACGCTGACCGAGGTTGACCCGCCGACCGTACTTTCAGCGAAATTCTCCATGCCCCACGCGATGGCGGCCGTGGCAGCACGCGGCACCGGCGGATATAGCGCTTTCGCGCGCGACACGCTCGATGATCCAGCGATTGCACGCCTGCGTTACGCCGTGCGGCTGCAACCCTACGCGCCGATCGAACCCTGGCCGAAGGACCGCCCCGGCCGCGTGACCTGGCGTTTGTCCAATGGTGAAACCTGGACCGAGACGATCGAGAACGCGCGCGGCGGCGCCGACGAACCGTTCTCGACTGATGAATTGCTCGGAAAGATCGACGAGCTGACTCGGGCGGTGTTTCCCGCGATGCCCGACGTTCTGCGCGGGCTGATCGTCGATCCGCATGCGGTGGCAGGAAAGCCTTGGCGCGATGTGGTCACGCAAATGACGAAGCGATGAGGGCTGAGATGCAGACCGATGTTGATGTGCTGGTAGTAGGCGCAGGCGCGTGCGGACTTGTCGCCGCGATCGCTGCGCATGATGCCGGAGTCGGCGTCGCCATCATCGAGAAGCTCGACCGCCCTGGCGGCAACTCCTCGCTGTCGACTGGCTCGGTGCCCGCGGCAGGCACGCGATTCCAGCGCGAGGCCGGTATCGCGGACTCGACCGAACAGTTCGTCGCCGATCTCCTTCGCACCGGCGGGCCGACCGATTGTCCTGATCTCCTTCGACGTCTGGTCGCGACCTCGGCAGAAACGGTCGAATGGCTTGTCGATTTTGTGGGTGTCCGCATGGCGCTGGTGACCGCTTACAAGCATGTCGGCCATTCGGTGCTGCGGCTGCACGCGCCGGTGTCGCGCCGCGGCCAGGATCTGGTCGACGATCTTCTTGCCGCCGTCGAAAGGCGCGGCATTCCGCTCGCCGTCGGCAATGGCGCAACGGCGCTGGTATCTGACGGAAACGGTGCCGTAATCGGCGTTGACATCGAGACCACCAATGGCGAGCGCCAGCGCATCATTGCTCGGAAGCTGGTGCTCGCCGTAAACGGCTTTGCCGGAAACCAGGAGCTAGTCGCGCGTTTCTGCCCGGAGATCAACGGTGCTCGGTATTTCGGCGCGCGTGGCAGCACCGGCGAGGCTGTTCAGTGGGGCGAAAAGCTCGGCGCCGCGCTCGGCAATATTGGCGCATATCAAGGCTATGCCGCGATCTCCGATCCGCACGGCAGTCTTCTGTCGTGGACGACGATCGAAAAGGGCGGCATCATTGTTAACGGCGCCGGCCATCGTTTCGGCGACGAGAGTGCCGGCTATTCAGGCTTTACGCCGAACGTGATGGCGCAAGGCGGCCCCTGTTTCGCGATCTTCGACCAAAGGATTTTCGACGTTACGGCAGCCGAGGAGGAATTCGTCGAGCTCGCAAACTATGGCGGCGTCAAAAAGGCAGACACGCCGGCGGCGCTGGCAAAAATTGCTGGCCTAGATCCGGCGGCTGTCACGGCTGCCGTAGACAATTACAACAAGGCGGCCAGCGGTGTGCATCCGGATAGGTTCGGCCGACGTGACTTCGCGCTCGCTCCGCTTATCGGCCCGCTTTATGTCTGTCGTGTCGTGCCGGGGCTGTTTCACACCCAGGGCGGCCTGATGGTCGACATCGACGGCCGCGTCCTGCGATCCAGCGGAAAGCCGATCGCGAATCTGTTTGCGGGCGGCGGCGCAGCGGCCGGACTCTCGGGCCGAACCGGTGCCGGCGGCTATGCGTCCGGTAACGGCCTTCTCAGCGCCGTCGGCCTCGGTCGCCTGGCCGGACTCGCGGCCGCGCATGAGATCAAACATGAGGCAGCCGCATGACGCTGTCGCGCCAACTCGTTGCCAAACTGCGATCACTCCCTTCGGCAGCGATCCCGGCAGGTGTGCGGGAGGCTGCCAAGCTGCATCTGCTCGATGCAATCGGCGTCGGACTTGCAGCGGCCGCGACCAGCGCCGGCGCGCCCTATCTCAAGACGGCTCCCGCGTTGAATGGTACCGGCGGGCCGGCGACCATCTTCGGCTCGGGCGACGGGTTCGCGGCCGCAACGGCTGCGCTTGCCAATGGCGGCATGATCCACAGTCTTGAATACGACGATACCCACACGGCCTCTATCGTTCACGGAAGCTCGGTCCTCGCAGCGAGTGCGCTGGCCGCAGCCGAAAGTGCGGGCGCAAACGGCGACACTCTCCTCACCGCTTACATCAAAGGCTGGGAGGTTCTAATACGCACCGGGCTGGCGGCACCGGGCAAATTCCAGGCGCAGGGATTCCAGATCACGTCAGTAGCTGGAGTGCTCGCCGCCGCGTTGGTTGCCGCCGAGTTGTTCCGACTTGACGAAGCGCGCAACGTCAATGCAGTTGGTATCGCCTTGAGCCAAGCCTCCGGAGTGTTCGAATTCCTTACTAACGGCAGTACCGTGAAGTCGCTGCATGCCGGTTGGGCCGCTCACGGGGGCATCATTGCCGCGACATTGGCTGGTGCGGGTCTCACCGGGCCGGAGACGTCATTCGAGGGCCAGTTTGGCCTATTCCGCTGTTTCGCGAACAATGCTTCGGCAATCGATCGCTTCGCCGCCGCGATCGCGACGCTCGGTTCAACGTGGCACTTGCCGCAGGCCGCATTCAAGTTTTATCCGTGCTGCCACTATATTCATCCATTCATCGAGGCGCTGGAGACCGCCTTATCGACGTGGCCGGGCGTCGCCGTCGATACGATTCTATGCGAAGTGCCAACTGGCGCGGCGGCGCTGATTTCAGAACCTTGGGAACGCAAGCTCAGGCCGCAGACCGGGCATGAGGCTCGCTACAGCCTGCCGATCGCACTGGCCGCCCGCTTGGTCGACGGAGCAGTGACGCCGACAACCTTCGCCAATGTTCCGAGCGCCAAGATTGTCGCAAAAGCCGAATGCATCAGCGCGCGTGCGATGGAGGGGGCGGATTTCCCGGCGCGCTTCGAGGCCCGGCTGCATGTGCGATTCACCAATGGTTCCGTTACAGAATCATATGTCGATGATGTGTTCGGCGGAGCACGCCGCCCACCAACGCGCGAATCGGTCCTCACAAAGTTTCGCGCTAATGCAGCTTTGACCGGCAACGTCGATGACGTGCGGATGCTTGAGGCGGCGGTCCTGTCAATTGAGCACCAGCCGATCGCAGATGTCACGCGATTATTGCGTAGCTATCGATCCGATAACGCGGCCTGCAGCACGGAGGCCTGAGAAGAGGGTATGGGCATGCGATTCGATTTGGCGATTCGTGGCGGTACGGTAGTTCTACCGGAGACCGATGGTGTTGCGGTCGACATCGCTATCAGCGATGGCCGGATTGCGGCGGTGCTGGCGCCTGGTACCCCAGTTGATGTAGCTGAAACACTCGACGTCACTGGAAAGACCGTACTGCCCGGTGTGATCGACGTGCATCTACACCTTGGCCATGGAAAGGACATCGCAAGACCACGGGTGCCGGAGGATGCCGCGACCGAAACTGCTGCGGCAGCGATTGGCGGCGTCACTACCTTCGTTCCGTATTTGATGGCGACCGATCCGTTCGAAACCTTGTTCGACGAGGTAAAGTCCGTCACCGCGGCCGGCGCCCGTATTGATTTCGGTTATCACTTCATCATTTCGACCGAGGCGCAGCTCGCGGGTGTGCCGCGCTATGCCCGCGACTTCGGCGTGCCGTCTTTCAAGATTTTCATGAACAACCGCGGCGGCGAGGGCGCCCGCCTCGGCTTGCCAGACATCGATGACGGCTTCCTTTTGAAATTATGCGAAGCGGCAGCCGAAACCGGCGGTATGGTTTGCCCTCATCCAGAGAACATCGAAGCTTCGTGGGTGCTGCGTAATCGGCTGATGACTAAGGACCCCGATGGGCGGGGTGGGCTACGGGCCTGGAACGCATCGCGTCCCCCATTTGTTGAAGCCGATGCCGTTCAGCGCGCCGGGCTATTTGCACGCGAAACCGGGGCGCGGCTCTATATCGTTCACACCTCGTCGCGCGAGGCGCTGGAGGCTGGACTACGCGCCCGCGACGCGGGAACCGACATCGTGATCGAGACATGCCCGCACTACCTTACGCACGACATCGATTGGCAGGGCGGCGATATCGGCAAGATCAATCCACCGTTGCGCGAGCGCGAGGACTGCGAAGCGCTATGGTCTGGCGTCGTGGCAGGCGACGTAGATACAATTGCCACCGATCACGTGCATCGCGACATCTCCGCCAAGTCCGGAGGCATCTGGAAAGCTTCCCCTGGATGTGCTGGCCTAGAGACGCTGCTGCCGGTGATGCTGACTGACGGTCATCACGCCCGCGGGATTTCACTAGGGCATATCGCCTCGCTACTATCGAGTGCTCCGGCCAAGGCGATGGGGCTGCAGCATTGTAAAGGCCGCATCGCAGTCGGCCTCGACGCTGATCTGGCAATCGTCGATCTCGGCCGCGAATTTGCGTACGGCCGCGAAAACGTACGCTCCAGCGCCGGCTATTCGATCTATGAAGGTCGCCTATTCAAGGGTCAGTTGGTGCACACGATCGTACGTGGCCGTTATGTTGTACGCGATAGAGTGTTCGTTGATGATGCGATTGGAACCGGCCGCTATGTCAGCCGCACCGGCCGTGATTCCGCCGGCCATTAACAAGCACCGAAGGTGAAATCAGCACAGCGTTTTCGATTTTATGCCCGTGCGATAGAGTGGATGAGTAAGACCGAGGAAATTCCGCAGTTCCTCAAGTCCGGCCCATCCACCGCGAAATGCGCCATTGCCTGCTAACGGCTCACCGCGAAACCGCGAATTTGCCACCGCTTTTATTTTGAACTTTGTGGCGCATCTGAGCGAAAAAAATTAGAAACGGTAATGGCAAGTGGTGAGCAACGTCGGACTGTATTTTGCTGCCTATATCGTGTCATGCTCTGCAACCGCGGTTAGGAGCATTTATCTTCCTCAATGCGCACCATTGCAATAAAGTTCCACCCGCCTCCACCCGCCGCCAGCGTCGACCATCTGCACCGCTATATCGAGCTTTCGTATGAGCCCGCAAAGCGTAGAGGAAAGGAAATCTCATGAGCGCGAACAACACATTTCTCGCGGTGTTTCTCGGCAGCAAGACAAACCCGCGAATGACAGCATGGAATGCCCTTCCCGAAGCGGAACGGCTTGCGAAGCAACAAGAGGGGATAGCAGCTTGGAAGGCGTGGGCCGAAAAACATCAAGCCGCAATCGTCGGCATGGGCGGACCGCTCGGCAAGACCAAAAAAGTCTCCCAGCGCGGCATCGAAGACACAAGCAATGAGATGGGCGCCTACATGGTCGTTCGCGCGAATTCGCATGAGGCTTCGGCCAAGCTGTTCGAGGGGCATCCGCACTTTACGGTCTTTCCCGGGGAATCCGTCGAGATCATGCCCGTTCTGCCGATACCGGGCGCCTAATTGGCAGCAGTCCAAGTTGAGCGTGCGAACTGCCAAAGGGTGAGCAAATTCGGTGGACAAGGTCGTATTCACGCTGAAGACTAACCAGCAGAAATAGGTAGTGTAAAATCAATCGGCGAGCGGCCGCGCCGAAATGAGAGTTGAACCAGATTCGCATAACATCAGATTATGGAACGTCGCGCCCGAGCCTCCTGAATTTGCGCTAGCATTGCCAAGCAATGGCTACTTTGTGTAGCGGCGAAAATCAGGTTTCCGTTTTTCGTTGAACGCGCGCACGCCTTCCTTCGATTCCTCAGTCTCGTAATAGAGCTTCAGCGCCTGTAATCCCATCGCCGCGATACCGGCGATGTTGTCGCTGTCGGCGTTGAATGACCGTTTGGCTACAGCGATCGCGGTCGGGCTGCGCTCCAAGATCTCGCGGCACCACGTGGCGACCTCGGCGTCCAGCTGATCGTCTGGTACCACCTTGTTAATGAGCCCCATGGCCAACGCCTCCTGCGCGCTATAGCGTCGGCACAAATACCAGATTTCCCGGGCTTTCTTCTCGCCGACTACACGCGCCAGATAGGCAGTGCCGAAGCCGGGGTCGACCGAGCCGACCTTGGGACCCACTTGGCCGAATTGCGCGCTTTCCCCCGCGATCGTGAGGTCACACAGCGTCGCAAGCACGTTGCCGCCGCCGATCGCGTAGCCGCGCACCTTGGCAATAACTGGCTTCGGGACGCTTCGGATAATCGCGTGCAGCGCCTCCATCGGCAAACCAATCGTCCCGCGCCCGTCGTAGCCGCCTTGATGAGCAGATTGATCGCCGCCGGTGCAGAAGGCTTTGGTGCCAGCGCCAGTGAGGACAATGACGCCAATGGCTCCATTCCAACCGGCGTTGTTGAATGCATCGATTAGCTCGTCGCAGGTTAAGCCGCGAAAGGCATTGTACTTCTCCGGCCGATTGATTGTGATAGTGGCAAGTCCGTTTTGCTCGTCATAAAGCAAATCGGTGTAGGTTTTAACGCTCGTCAAGCGTGCCTCCTCATCCGACAGGCGGCCTCGCACATCGGGCGATGGCGATCAGCATCAAAAGTCTTTCGCGATCTCCCGTAATTTGAATTTTTGCACCTTACCGCTCGGCGTGCGCGGCAACTCGGCGACGATCTCCAAGCGTTCCGGCAGATACTGCTTGATGACCTTTTCCCGTTCGAGAAACTGAACCATTTCGGCCTCGGAGAAGGTGTGTCCGGCCTTTAGAACGACGAACGCGCACGCGCGCTCGCCCAGCCGTGGGTCCGGATAGCCTATAATTGCGACCGCCTGGATCGCCGGGTGGCGAAACAGCAGGCCTTCGATTTCAACTACCGGAATATTTTCACCCCCACGGATGATGATGTCTTTCGATCGGCCGGTGATGCGGATATAGCCGTCGGCGTCGATGCGGGCGAGGTCGCCGGTGTCGAACCAACCCTCGGCATCGTGGCCGTATAGCTGTGGGCGTTTGAGGTAGCCGACGAAGTTCGAACAGCCACGGGTCATCAACCTCCCTTCCGCGCCGGGTGGTAGAGGATTGTTGACGTGATCGGTAATACGCACTTCCATCCCCGGCAGCGTACAGCCATCGGTATGGAAGGCCTTCTGTGGAGGATCATCGAGTTTCGTGGTGGTAACCGCGCCGTTCTCCGTCATCCCCCAGGCGGATACGATATTCGCTTTCAGCACTTGTGTCGCGCGTTCGACGAGAACGCGTGGGATCGGCGCGCCCGCAGAGAGAAAAACGCGCAGGCTTGAGACATCGTGATTATTCGTCTCGACGACGTCAGTGAGATCGGAGAGAAATGGCGTCGACGCCATCGTGAATGTTACGCGCTCATTGCCAATTCGCGTGGCGGCTTGCTTTGGTTCCCAAATGTCCTGCAGCACCGCCGTGGCGCCGAGCATGATCGGCATCATCAGGCCGTACATGAAGCCGGTCTGATGCGCCATCGGCGAGGCCATCAAAACAACATCGTCGCGACCCAGCCGCAGCCGCTCCGCGTACGGACGTAGATTTGAAAACAGCGTATTGGCGGTATGCATCACGCCCTTCGGTTCGCCCGTCGTTCCGGACGTGTAAAGGAGTTCCATGACGTTATCGGCGGTCGGCCGACGCGCCTTGAAACGTTCCGTTGCATCCTGATCCGCATCTCGCTGAAGGTCGAGTAGGGCTTGCTCGAAGCTCTCCGGCCCTTCGCCACCGACGATGAGGAGATGGTGCAGGCTAGGCAGTTCCGAACGAATGTCGCGCGCCATCGCCGCATAGTCGAAGCCGCGAAATTCGCGCGGGATCACGAACACCTTGCTCTCTGCCAGGCCGAGCATGAATTTCAGCTCGCGCTCACGGAAGATCGGCATTATCGGATTGATGATGGCGCCGATGCGTACGCAGGCCAGACTTAACGCGGTGAATTGCCACCAGTTGGGAAACTGACAGGAGACGACGTCGTTCTTCTCAACGCCCAGTCGCATCAGCCCGATCGCGATACGATCGACACGCCTAGCCAGCTCTCGATAGCTCAAACGGTTCGCGACTTGGGCGGTCGAATTGAAGTCGCTCACCGCCGTCTTGTTAGGCATCTCGGCCACGCAACGCTCAAAATAGTCAGTCAAGATAAGATCATTCCAATAACCCTGCGCTTTCATCGCCTTGACCCGCGCCTGCGGCAGGATTGGATCGAATTGCATTTCCTCTCCGGTTACCAGTTGAAATTGCTTTTCAATTGCCGGGTGCGGTACCGATGTCAGACCAGCAAACCAATGCGGCGCACTACAATATGCCGGTCGAGGTGACTATGGCGATTCAACCGCCGACTGGCAAGGAATTGCGCCGCAGAATGATATGCTTGACTAGACAGAAGTCGCGTGGAGGATCACTTGGTCGGACAATCGCTCGTTACGGCGTCGGCGCTCGGCGCCGACAACCACCTAATCGCAACGCAGGCATGACGTCGTGCGCGCAGTCCGCATCCTCAGTCATGGCGAGCCCGAAGCGCTTCAGGTGGTCGATGTGCCGCCACCGATTCCCGGCCCGTGCGAGGCGCTGATCGATGTCCACGTGGCCGGCGTCAATTATCCCGATCTTCTCGTCGTGCGCGGCGTGTATCAGATCTTAGCGCCGTTGCCCTTCAGTCCCGGAAAGGAAGTGACGGGCGTGGTGAGCGCGGTTGGTGAGCAGGTGACGGACTTTCGT
>DASSLE010000383.1:0-2963 GCA_035689725.1 Pseudolabrys sp. | reverse complement strand
CATGACGAATAACTCCCAGGCGGGGCCGGCCATTGCGCTTGCCGGTGTCAATCTCTCGCTCGGGCACGGGGCGGCCCGCGTTCATATCCTCAAAGATATCGATCTGCATATAGGCAGCGGCGAGGCAATTGGCTTGGTCGGCGCGTCCGGGTCAGGAAAATCAACCCTCCTGATGGTGATGGCGGGCCTCGAACGCGCCGATGCCGGGACAGTGGTAGTTGCAGGCGAGAACCTGGGCGCCCTCGATGAGGACGCCTTGGCACGCTTCCGCGGCCGCCATGTGGGCATTGTATTCCAGTCGTTTCACCTGATCCCGACGATGACCGCACTGGAGAATGTTACTGTACCACTCGAATTGGCCGGCGACATTGATGCGCAAGAGCGGGCGCATCGCGAGCTTGTCGCAGTCGGACTGGGCGAGCGCCTTGACCACTATCCGGCCGAATTGTCGGGCGGCGAGCAACAGCGCGTCGCAGTTGCCCGCGCGCTGGCGCCCAATCCGGCAATCGTGGTTGCCGACGAACCAACCGGCAATCTGGACGAAGACACAGGCAAGCAGATCATCGATCTTCTTTTCGCCGGACACGCCAAGCGCAAAACCACACTAGTCCTGGTCACGCACGATCCTGCTTTGGCTGCGCGTTGCGCCCGCGTCGTGCGACTGCGCTCGGGTCGAATCGATGGCGTGGGCCCGGCATGAGCGTTAGCACTATGGTCGTTGGCCGGTGGTTGCCGCTGCGTTTCGCGTTGCGCGAGTTACGCGGTGGCCTTCGTGGCTTCTATGTTTTCATCGCCAGCATCGCGCTGGGTAGCATGGCGATCGCCGGCGTCGGCTCGCTGGCAGCAAGCCTCACCAATGGGCTTGCGCGCGAAGGACGGGTCATCCTTGGCGGCGATCTGGCGTTCACGCTGATCCAGCGCGAAGCCGCGCCAAATGAACGCGAATTCCTTCAAGGCCATGGCCAGGTATCGAGCGCGGCAACTTTGCGAGCAATGGCACGCGCGGCAAATGGTGAGGCGACGCTGGTCGAAGTAAAAGCCGTCGATGCTGCCTACCCGCTGTTCGGCCAAATAGCGCTCGACCCGCCGGCGGCGCTTTCCGATACGCTGGCGCAGCGCGACGGTGTTTTCGGCGCTGTCGCCGACCCGACGCTGATGGCGCGCCTCGAGCTCACGCCCGGCGCGCGGCTCACCATCGGCAATGTAACCGTGGAGATCCGTGCCGCACTGACAAGCGAGCCAGATAAGCTCGCCGGCGGCATCGGCTTCGGCCCGCGCCTGCTGGTGAACCAAAATATGCTGCGCGCAACCGGATTGTTGCAGCCGGGCAGCCTGGTGCGTTGGCACTATCGACTTCGTCTGCCGGCAAACGACGCTTCCGACGCGACCGCGAGATCAGTCACGGTGCAAGCACGCGCGCAACTGCCGGAAGCCGGCTGGGACATCCGCAGCCGCAGCAACGCCTCGCCGCAGCTCGAGCGCAACGTCGAGCGCTTTACGCAATTCCTCACCATCGTTGGTCTGACCGCGCTTCTGGTCGGCGGCGTCGGCGTCGGCAACGCGGTCAAAAGCCATCTCGATCGACGGCGCGAGACAATCGCCACCATGAAGGCGCTTGGTGCCAGCGGCCGCCGCATCTTCTCCGTCTATCTCACGCAAGTCCTGATTATGGCATTTGCCGGTGGAAGTATCGGCGTAGCGCTCGGCGCCGTCCTGCCATTTGTGATCTCATGGACGTTCGGCACCATTATTCCATTGCCGCTAGTGCCCGCATTGCACCCCGGCGAACTAATGCTGGCGCTGATGTATGGCCTGATGACAGCCTTGGTCTTTGCGCTATGGCCGCTTGGGCGCGCGCACGACGTACCGGTGGCGGAACTGTTCCGCGATATGGTGGCGCCCCAATCGCATCGACCGCGCAAATGTTATATCGCATTCACCGCTATCGCCGTCCTCGTGCTGGCCGCGTCCGCTGTGCTCCTAGCCTATGACCGCCGCGTCGCAGTCATCTACGTCGCTACGGCCGCCGGAGTGTTTTTGTTGCTGCGCATGGTCGCAGCGCTGATAATGATTCTGGCAAGCCGGGCGCCGCGCGCCCGAGCGACCGGCCTGCGTATGGCTGTCGCCAATATCCATCGGCCGAGCGCACTGACACCAACTATTGTGCTCTCGCTTGGCCTCGGCATCACTCTGCTTGTCACCGTTATCGAAATCGACGGAAATCTGACTCGGCAATTCTCCAATGAACTGCCGGCGAAAGCTCCATCGTTTTATTTCCTGGATATTCCGGCTGATCAATCCGCCCGTTTTGAAACCTTCGTACGCGCACAGGCCCCATCCGCAAAGCTGGAGGAAGTGCCGATGCTGCGCGGGCGTATCATTTCCGCTGCCGGCATACCCGCCGAGAACCTCAAGCCAAAAGAGGAAGCAGCCTGGGTGCTCCAAAGTGACCGAGGGCTTACTTACGCGAACGAGATTCCCACCGGCTCGCGATTGGTTGAAGGTAAATGGTGGGTAGCAGACTATGACGGATTACCACTGGTCTCGTTCGAAAAGCGCATCGCCGATGGCTTGGGTCTCAAACTCGGCGACCCTGTCGTCGTCAACGTGCTTGGCCGCAACATTACGGCGACGATCGCCAATATGCGTACGGTTGACTGGGAGAGCCTCAGCATTAATTTCGTAATGGTGTTTTCACCGAATTCCTTTCGCGGTGCGCCGCACACTCATCTCGCCACCCTCACCTATCCCGGCGGCGGGACCCGAGCACAGGAGGCCACAGTCATCCGGTCGGTCGCGGAAAACTTTCCGATGGTCACCGCCGTGCGGGTGAAGGACGCACTTGAAGCAGTCGGCAGCATTGTCGCCAATCTGATGCTGGCAATCCGCGGTGCCAGCGGCATCACCTTGATCGCTGCAGCGCTGGTGTTAGGCGGCGCGCTGGCTGCCGGCCACCGCCACCG
>DASSLE010000382.1:0-2328 GCA_035689725.1 Pseudolabrys sp. | reverse complement strand
CAGGTCCAGCGGCGCGCCGACCGCCAGGACTTTGCCCGCGTGCATGAGCGAAATGCGGTCGCATCGCTCAGCCTCGTTCATGAAATGGGTCGAAAGAAAGATGGTCACGCCATCATTGCGCGAGAGATCGATCAGTGTGCGCCAGAATGCGTCGCGCGCAATCGGATCGACCCCAGAGGTTGGCTCGTCGAGAATGAGAATCGCGGGCTCATGCAGAACTGCCACCGCGAGCTGAAGTCTTTGCTTAATGCCGAGCGGCAGGCTTTCCGGTTTGGCATTGGCGACGCTTGTCAGATCGTATCGTTTTAAAAGCTCTTGGACGCGGCCTTCGATTTTGTCACGGGGTAAATGATATAACTGCGCGTGCAGTTCGAGATTCTGCCGGACGGTAAGTTCGCCATAGAGAGAAAATGCCTGCGTCATGTAACCGACGTTACGGCGCATTTCCATGTCGTTCGCGCTCATCGAGCTCCCGAACAGCTTCGCCCAACCTTCGCTGGCGGGTAAGAACCCCGTCAGCATCTTCATCGTCGTCGACTTGCCGCAACCGTTAGAGCCGAGGAACCCGAAGATTTCGCCGCGAGCGATCTTGAAGTTCACGTGATCCACGGCGACAAAGTCGCCGAATCGGCGCGTGAGTCCCTCAGCCTCGATCGCAACCTCCGTTGAAGCCGGACGCGGCCTCACTATTACTTTTTGATGAAGGGCGCGCTTTTCTTGCGGGAGCAGCGCAATGAACGCTTCTTCGAGTGTGCATTCTCCTGCCTTGTCCAGGAGTTCCTGCAGCCTGCCATGGGCGATGATCTTACCGCCGTCCATAGCCACAAGCCAATCGAAGCGCTGCGCCTCGTCCATATAGGCCGTCGCGACCATCACACTCATTTGCGGGCGTCGCGCCCTGATAGTGTTGATGAGATCCCAAAACTGGCCACGCGACAGCGGATCGACACCGGTCGTCGGCTCGTCGAGGATTAGCAAATCCGGATCATTGATAAGCGCGCAGCAAAGACTGAGCTTCTGCTTCATTCCGCCAGAAAGCTTGCCGGCCGCACGTTTCTCGAAGGGATTGAGTCCGGTGGCTGTTAGGAGCTCGGTGATGCGGGCGCGGCGATAGCCCGGCGTTTGCCCGAAAAGCCGACCAAAAAAGTCGATGTTTTCGAAAACGCTGAGGGTCGGATAGAGATTACGGCCGAGCCCTTGCGGCATGTAAGCGATACGGGTGCGGAGAGTTTTGAGGTGGGACGCGCTCGCAAGATTGCCGTCAAATACGACAATTTGGCCGCGCTGAATTGTGCGCACGCCGGAAATGAGAGCCAACAAGGTTGACTTGCCGACCCCATCGGGCCCAATTACTCCCACCATCTTGCGCGCAGGGATTTCAATCGTGACATCGTCAAGCGCGACCGTTGCCCCATAGCGGTGTGAGACATTCTCGAGCCGTGCGACGGTGGCTTCAGTCATTTGGGCAGATTGACTTGCAGGTCGGCCGGCCACGGCGTTGCAGAACCCGCGCGCACGAACCCAAGCCCCCGTATACCCGTCTTCACCCTCCGGCCATATTTCTTGAGAACTTGAGCATCTACTTTGAGCTTGACGCGAAACATGAGCTTTTCGCGTTCCTCTTTAGTTTCAACGCTCTTGGGAGTGAATTGCGCGTCCGTCGCTACAAAACTGACCACGGCAGGAATCACATATTGAGGAAGCGGATCCAAGATAATGCGTGCTTCGCCGCCGATCTCGAGTTTTCCGGCAGTTGCCGCTGGAAAGAACGCCGTCATATAGACGTCATTTAGGTCGAGGATTGTCAGGATCTTCCCGCCGTCCGGAACGAATTCGCCGGTTCGAGCGAGTAGGTATTGTACCCTTCCGGTTCTGGGTGAAACGAGAATGAGGTCGTGTAGTACCGCCTCGATGCGTTCGACCTCAGCCTCCGAGCTCTTGATGGCCGCTTCTGCTGCATCTCGCTGGGCGGTCGCTTTCTGGACGCCAGCCTGAGCCCCTTCGTAATTGCGACGGCGCTGATCGAAAGTTTGTCGGCTGATAATTGCTTGCCCAACGAGCTGCTCACCACGTTCGAAATCGGATTTTGCGTTGTCCAAGACGGCCTTTTGTTCAAGGATAAACGCTTCCGCCTCAGCCATCGATTGTTTGGCGCGCTGCACGTTTGACTGGGCCGACCGCAGTTGAGCTTCGTATTCCGGTGATAATACGCGTCCGACGACCTGCCCCTCAGTGACTAGATCTCCCTCGTCCACCGTGACGTCGGCCAATCGCCCGGCATATTTAGCGGAGACATCGACCAGCGTGGCTTCGATCCGGCCGTTTGTT
>DASSLE010000381.1:0-2490 GCA_035689725.1 Pseudolabrys sp. | reverse complement strand
GAAATGCTCTCGCGCATCAGGGGCCGAATCGTCCATAAAGCGCTCGACCACGTCTCGCCGCTGTCGGTTCCGGTGCTGCTGGAGATAGGGCGCGAGACGGTCTATGGCGAAGCCTCGGATACACTTTTGGCCGAGGCGGCTGACGCATTGATCAAGGAAGCGATGCAGTGACGCTGGCGGCGGCGCGCAATCTGGAAAAGGGAGGAAGCAACGTAGTCGCTCTTGCCGGCGTCTCGCTATTTGCCGACCCTGATGGCGCGATCTATTGGCCGGAACAAGGTCTGCTAGCAGTTGCCGATCTACATCTGGAAAAAGGCTCGAGTTTCGCTGCCCGTGGAATGTTATTGCCGCCTTACGACACGGCAGCAACCCTGGCGCGGCTGGCGCGATTGATCACGCATTACGCTCCGCGTTGCGTAATCGCTTTGGGCGACAGTTTCCATGACGGCGGTGGCCCGGCGCGTCTTAGTGAGGTCGATCGCGATGGCTTGCGCGTCATGCAGCGCGGCCGTGATTGGATCTGGATTACCGGCAATCACGATCCCGAACCGGCAGATGATGTTGGGGGAACGTTCACCGATAGCCTGGCCTTGGATCCATTGACCTTCCGGCATTTGCCGAGCGGCGCGCCTGGCGAAGTTAGCGGCCACCTACACCCCATGGCTCGGATTTCGCACCGCGGTCGCGCCGTGAGCCGGCGGTGTTTTGCCGCGGACAAGATGCGAATGGTGATGCCGGCCTTCGGCGCATTCACCGGTGGTCTCAATGTACGCGGTGCCGCCTTCGCCGATGTTTTTGGCACGCTCGCCTTCACTGCACATCTGCTCGGTGAGGGTCGGCTCTATTCTTTTGCTGCGAAGCGCTGCCTGCCAGACTAGTCGCGCGCGAAGACTACGCTGGCGAACCAACCGATGAGGAGCGCCATCAGCGCCGTCGCCATCCCGTACAACAGGCCGTGGTCGCGCGCGGCATCCGCGACATATTGTTCAAAGCCGGTCTTGATCACCTCGAGCGCTGAATCGGTGCGCGCGACCAAAAGGCCGCCGGCGAATAGTTCGACGTTAATTGCATAGCTTCCGGTCGGCACTGCCGCGGGCATGGGGATTGCCGCACGAAATACTGTGGGGGTGAGGAAAGTCACCGCGGTCCCGGATTCGCGGTAAAGCCCTTGCTGCGTCTGCAGCCGCGCGAAGGCGCGACGAAACGGGTCGTCGCGTACTGTGTCTGCAACGTCGGCGCCAATACGCTGCGGCAACAGAAAATTATCAAGCCCGACCTGCAAGCGTCGCAAAGTATCCTGATTGGCGATGTTGCTGACTGGACGGTTGCTCAGTACTGCAAGATAGGATGGCACGCTGATGAATTCGCGCGAATCGGCATTGACCCAAATGCCTAGCATGCGTTGCTTGCGCCGTGTGCGTAGCGTTTGGCGCGGCCCGGTTACGGTGAGCACGAGATCATAGGGTGGACGCAGCGGACTCGTTATCGGATTAGGCTCGATGGTTCCGAATAACACCAGCTCTTCGCCGACAAAGTTCGAGGTAACGGCCACGCGATGATTCGACAGAGACACCACCAGCCGTTCGGCGGTGGCGGGCCCCGCGCCGCAAGCTACGACGACAAATGCGAGCGTGACTGCGAGCCGCCGCATCATCCACCCCTGACGTAACGAAGCGAATACAGATCGTCTGGCTGCACCACTAATGCGTAGGCAAAACGCAAGCCCACCGCGAAAACCAGAAGACCGAGCAGTAGCCGCAGCCGTTCGCCGCGCATTTTCTGCCCAGTGCGGGCGCCGAATTGTGCGCCGATAACGCCTCCGATCATCAGGATCAACGCCAGCACGGCATCCACAAGATGATTGGTGGCCGCGTGCATTACTGTCGCTGAGGCCATGGTGATCAGCGTGAGCACCATCGAGGTGCCGATGACGGTCGCGGTCGGTACCCTCAGGAAATAGATCAGCATCGGAACGAGGAGAAAGCCGCCGCCTATGCCCATAATCGCACCGACGAATCCGATTACGAATCCGATCGCCCAGACCGGGATTGCCGATACGTAGATTTTCGAGCGCTTGAATCGCAGCTTGAACGGCAGGCCATGTAGCCAGGTATGACTGCCTGGCCGTCGCAACGTTGCCGGCATGCCGCGGCGCGTGCGCATCACTGCGCGCACGCTTTCGTAAATCATCATGCCGCCGACGATTGTCAGCAACGTCACATATGAAAGGCCGATCATCAGATCGAGCTGGTCAAGCGCGCGCAGCTCGGTGAAAAGCCACACGCCGGTGGCCGTGCCCACGATGCCGGCGCTTAGCAGCATCATCGCTAGCGCGATATCGAGTGCGCTCTTGCGCCAATAACTAATCGCACCTGTGAATGACGATGCCGCGATGTGGCTGGA
Source organism: Pseudolabrys sp. (assembly GCA_035689725.1). GTDB lineage: Bacteria > Pseudomonadota > Alphaproteobacteria > Rhizobiales > Xanthobacteraceae > Pseudolabrys. The sequence goes on along the minus strand of DASSLE010000381.1, from coordinate 87 downwards.
CACAGTCGCAACAGCAACCGCCGGCGAGATCCCGATGAAGATCAGCAGCGGCGTCATCAGGAAGCCGCCGCCGATACCGAACATGCC
>DASSLE010000380.1:0-6469 GCA_035689725.1 Pseudolabrys sp. | reverse complement strand
CATGGCCGGTTCGGGGATGTGTACGGGCGGTCGCGTGCGCCACCATCTTAAGCACGACCTCTTTGGCGGCCGGAATTGAGCATTATATTTGTGGGATATGCCGCCAGTGGCACTCTGGCGCGCCGCATCATCGATGGCCAGACGAGACGATGCGAAGCTTCGTGACACTTCTCGGCAACACGCAAGTCGAGCTGCCTGAGCCGAATCAGGTGTTCGAACTGTAATTAGAACTCACGACACCATGATCAAGGGTCGCCACGGAGGCCAACCAGTGGGGGATGCGCTTCACATCTGCCGCCGAGTTGCAACGTCAGTTCGAGAGCCTTAGCGTTGCCTAAATCGAACGCAGATTGATCCGTGAATTGTGAGTTCCACCGGCAAGCGCCAAGTTAAATTCCAACCTATTGGCGACAAAAGTGCCGGACGGCCTCCTCGCTAAATGCCGAGGTAAGCCGCCTGCACCTGCGGGCTGTTTGCCAATTCTGCGCTGGCGCCGTGCATGATCACCTTGCCACTTTCCAGCACGTAAGCCCTCTGCACCAGGCCCAGCGCACGGATGACATTCTGCTCCACAAGCAGGATCGCCGTGCCCATCTTGTGAATCTCTTGGATCTTCTCGAAGGTAATGTCGCACATCACCGGCGCGAGGCCGAGCGATGGCTCGTCTAACATTAGGAGGCGCGGCTTGAGCATCATGCCGCGGCCTACTGCAAGCATTTGCTGTTCGCCACCGCTCATAGTGCCGGCCAGTTGCTTTCGGCGCTCGGCAAGGCGCGGAAAGATGCCGTAGACGAGATCGAGCGAGCGTGCACGTTCGGCCTTGGCGCGCGGCACGTAGGAACCGATCTCGAGATTCTCGTTCACTGTCATTTCGGGAAACACCTGGCGGCCTTCCGGAACGTGAGCGATGCCCAATTCTGTGATCTTGTGCGGCGGCAGCGAGGCGAGGTTCTGCCCAAGGAACGTGATAGCGCCTGAGGTCAGCTTCACGAGCCCCGAAATGGCCCGCAATGTCGTGCTCTTTCCAGCGCCGTTTGCGCCGAGTAGCCCCACCGCTTCGCCTTCGCCTACATTAATGGTGACGCCTCCGATCGCAGGCACTCTGCCGTACGACGCGCTGACGCTTCTAAGTTCGATCATGGCGCCGCTCCCGCCGGGGTTTGCGCATAACCGGGGCCAAGGTAAGCGCGAATGACTTCCGGATTTTTGACGATTTCTTTCGGGCTGCCTTCGGCGATCTTCTGCCCGTGGTCGAGCACGACAATATGCTTCGCCACCGCCATGATGGCGCGCATCAGATGCTCGACGATGACGATGGTGAGGCCGCCGCTCGACAGCTTGCCGACCAAGGCGACGGCCTGATCGACTTCCGCAGGATTGAGGCCCGCCATTACCTCGTCGAGCAGCAGCAGCCGCGGCTGCGTCGCCAGAGCACGCGCCATTTCAAGACGACGCTGGTCGATGGTCGTCAGATCACGTGCCGCCGTATTTTCGCGCGCCGAAAGACCCACGAAGTCGATGGCTTCACGGGCTTTCACGCGCGCCGCGTCGGGACTTCGGTCGCGCAGGAAGGCACCGGTCATCACGTTGTCGAGCACCGTCATGCCGCCGAACGGCTTTGCGATCTGGAAAGTGCGCGCAAGACCGTGGGCGCAGACCTCATGCGGCCGCAGGCCGACCATCTCCTGGCCGAAAGCGGACACCGAGCCCGTGTCGGGCCGGTAGAAGCCCATGATGAGGTTGAACGCGGTAGTCTTGCCGGCGCCGTTTGGGCCGATCAGTGCCAGAGTTTCGTTTTCACGCAAGGTGAAGCTGACATCCTGAACCGCACGAAGGCCGCCGAAGCTCTTGCTGAGGTTATTGACAACGAGGGCGTCTGCCATGGCATTACCCCTTCGTCGATTTGGTGCGACGGCGCGCATACACCTCGGCGATGTAGCCCATGATGCCGGTCGGTCGCCATAAGATCACCGCCATTAGGATCAGGCTATAGACCGTGAGCTGCACGCCACCAATCGAATTACCGAGCCAACTTTGCAGCAAGGCCGACGTCGTCTCCAGCAGCACGGTGCCGATCACCGGACCCCATAACGTGCCGATGCCGCCGACGATGGAGACAAGCGCGGCTTCGATCGAGACGCTGAAGTTGAACGCCGTCTGTGGGTCGATAAAATAAATGTATTGAGTGTAGAATGTGCCGGCCAGAGCGGTGAGGAACGATGAGATCATGTAGATGTCGCGTTTGACGCGCGGTACATTGATGCCGACCGCTTCGGCGGCGTCCTCGTCCTCACCGATGGCGACGAGGTAGTAACCAACTCGCGAACGCTCGACCAATGAGGTGATCACCAGCGCGACGGCGAGCAGGCCGAGCACGATGTAGTAATACGGGGCCTTACCCTCGAATTGCATCATCAGCGGCGCGTGACCGAGATTGGGGATGGTCGTACCTTCGGCTCCCCAGGCGAAATCCCGGAATTTTAGGAAGATCAGCATCAGGACCTGCGCGGTAGCGATGGTCGCGATGGCGAAGTACGGCCCGCGCAGACGGAAGCACAGCCAGCCGATCGGCAGGCTGCCGAGCATCCCCACCACGCCACCAGCGACCATGCCGATCCACGGCGAGATGCCGAAGTCGATCTGCAGCAAGGTCGAGGTGTAAGCGCCGAGCCCGAAAAACGCGGCATGACCGAGCGAAAGCTGCTTGGCATAGCCGCCTAGTAGATTCCACGCGGTGCCGATGAACGCGAACAGCAGGATGCGAATGAAAATGTCGACCGCGAACGAGCTTTTGACCGCCAAGGGCAATACCAGCATCACGGCGGTCACGATTGCGAGCACGATGCCGCCCCAACCCCGAATCCGCATCATTGTCGCCTCCCGCCGGCCAAGCCGCTCGGCCGCACGGCGAGCGTGGTGAGCAGCAACAAGAAGACGACAATCAAACCGGAATCGGCGCCGATAAACTGGATCCCGAGCGATTCGGCGACGCCCATCAAGAGGCTGGCAATCAAAGCACCGATAACATTACCGAGTGTGCCGAGCACGACGGCGACGAAAGCCATCAGCACAAAGACCTGCCCGACCATCGGATAAGCTGGATAGAACGGCATAAGCAGCGAGCCGGCGGCGCCGGCAAGCGCCAGCGCGATACCGAGAGCGACGGCAAAGACGTGGTTGGGATTGATTCCCATAAGCTGCGCGACGTCGCGGTTCTGCGAAGCTGCGCGCATTGCTTTACCGAGATCGGTCGTGTGCAGGAAGATCCACAGTATGCCGCTCAATATCATCGCCACTGCGAAGGCGATCAGCTTTGCCACCGGGATGTAGAGTCCACCGATGTGGATTGCCTCGTCTGAATACCACGTGTGCACGGTGCGGTAGTTCGCGGTGAACACCATCAATGCCAGATTGAGGATGAGCAGCGAGAGCGCAAAGGTTAGGAAGATCTGGGGCAAGTCGTTGAGCCCAAGAACCCTGCGGATCAGAAAGTGCTGGATCAAGACGCCGATGACGAACAGCGCTGGCATCGACACGATCAGCGAGAATATCGGGTCGATGCCGAACTGTGTGGCTAAGAAGAAGCTGATGTACATCCCGATCATCACGAATTCGCCTTGGGCGAAATTGACAATCTTCACCACGCCGAAAATCAGCGTGACGCCGATGCTCACCAGCGCGTAAATACCCCCAATAAGCAGGCCGTTGATGACGGCCTGGGCCACTATTTCAAGCATTGCTGTTGGCGGCGCTTAGGTTTTTATCAGCGGTGCGCGCGCATCTTCCTTCGGGAACACGCTCGCCAAATCGCCGTTCTGCCACTGCACCCCGACCGGGTGGGCGTAGATGTTCTTGCCGTCAGGCCCGAACTTGACCTTGCCGCCAGGACACATCGCTGCGTAGCCCGATGAAACGTCAAGCGTTGCGAGGGTGTCGCGCACTTTTTGCGGATCGGTCGAGGCTGCCCGCTCGAGCGCGTCGGCGAGCATGAAGGTCTGCGCGACGAGGCCGCCGGCATATTCGAACAGGAACTCGCCAGTCCGCTTCTGGTATTCGACGTTCACTTTCTGCGCGTTGGCGTCCATGTCGTGGTTCCAGTGAGCCACGCCCTGCAGGCCCTCCGCAAGCTTTCCAACGTTCTTGTAGAAGTCCGGAATAACGAAGCCGCCGGAGCCACCATTGATGGCGACGTTGAGGCCGACCTGCTTGACGGTACGCACGATCAAGATGAGGTCGTTCAGATACGACACCGAGAACAGCGCGTTCGCGCCCGACGCTTTGACCTTGTTGATCAGCGGGCTGGCGTCGGTGAAGCCGGCGGAATACGGCTCGAATAAGACGATCTCGACGCCCTCACCCGGCGCCAGTTCGCGCAGGCCATTGGAGGTTGAGGTGCCAAACGCGGTGTTTTCGAATATCACCGCGACCTTTGGCTTGTCACTCACTAGCTTGGCCATCTGCAGCTGCGCCTTGGCAAACTGCGAAGCGCGCGCGAAAGGCGTGAAGGTGTAGGTCCGGCCCTTGTTGAGCTGGTCGGTACTCGAGCCAGTTATAATCGGCACCTTGGCGCGTTCCGCCACTTCGCTCGCGATTAACGTCAAGGCGCTGGCAAAACAGCCGTGAATTGCGGACAGTTTGTTGCTGCTGATCAAACGGTCGGTTTCGGTGCGGGTGACAGTGGTGTCACTCTGCACGTCAGAAATGATCAAGTTGAGTTTGGCGCCGCCGAGCGACTTGATACCGCCGGCGTCATTGACCATCTCCACCGCCAGCTTGGCGGCGGCGACGCAACCCTGTCCAATTTGCGCCATGCTTCCAGTGCTCGGATAGAGCCCGCCGATATTCACGGGGTCTGCCGCCCAGCCTCTGAGTGGGATTGCGCCGAACGCGGTGGCTGCGAGCGCGCCGCCGGCGGTTTTGAGGAGAAATTTTCTGCGACTTTGCCGCTTTGGCAATGCCAGACCGTTAGACCGTTTCATTTATCCCTCCCTGGGAAGTTTAATGAGGAACTCTTTTCAACAGCCTCAGTTTTGTTTTCCTGCCGGCGTAATCATACGTCGGTTAGCCGAATGCAAACATGGCACGTTTTGTTTATTGCTGCGAGAGGACCGCGCCGCGGCCCCAATTTAAGCACGTCATGTTCGCTAAACCCAGCGGACATTACATTTAAGTGCTTCCTCTCCATAAAGGGATTCGCCGGACTCACGACCTTACGGCCGAGGAACAATCGCTTTCGCCAAACCTCTGGTCAAACCTAGGAGTGCTCGACTATCGACATCAAAATGACAAGGCGCGGGACCTACTGCGCATCGGCCCGCTGCTCACCCTGGTCGAGTTCATTGCAATTCTGCTGACCGTTCCGTTCTATTTGCCGCTAACTGGCATTCATTGATGAAGTGTTTCTTCGTCAATCGCTAACAATGCGAGTCCGCTTAGGACCAAAAAGCAGATATCAATCGGAGGCCTAGCTGCTTAATAATCCCGCAGTCGAACCAGTCTCTCCACGCACCCGTCTCCGTTGCCGGGAAACGGAATTTTACGGCCAGAGACAAATGAGATGAAGTGGCCTCATCAACTCGGCAGCCGGGGGGAAATTTCTCTAAAAGCGAGACTGCGTGATGGGCCCGGGAGAAGTGCCACGACCTTGCGATTTCAATAAGTTACGGCGTCAAACTTCTCTAACGGCCTTCACGGGCGCTAAAGGCATTTTTCTGCGCTGTCAAACCGGGAAGTTCACAACACCAAGCGCTGATGTTTGCGCACACGCCGCTGCGAGAAGCGGTCTGCTTTCTCTGACTTAGCCACGTATTGCGAGGTTTATTCCGGACTAGCTCAGGCCTCCGGTGACGACGAGACCGGCTAACAAGGAAATAAACCGGGAAATTCATCGAATCCACCAGCTTCAAAAAACTTTTGAGGCCAACACGCGAGCAAATTCAAAAGCTTTGAGCGGATTCCCTGCACCGTGGAACAGGGATTTTTTTCGAATAAACAGGTAAATCAGCGGCATCAACAGGGAAGCATCAACGCGCTAAAGGGCAGTCTATTGCGAATGTCCGCTGTTACGCAAATAGCGGACAAAGGCGGGCGCGGTTGGATTGTCCGCTAAGTGCCAGAAGCGGACAGAATTATGCGGCGCGTTCGACCCGCGTATCGATTTCACTGCGCAGCGCCCCGAAATCGATCGGCTTGGTAAAAAGCGCTTCGGCACCGCCCTCCAATGCTTTGCGCTTTGTCTCCGCATCGCCATAGGCGGTAATCATGATCACCGGGACGTCGGGTCGAACCGCCTTGGCCTTCGGCAGCAGTTCAAGGCCGGTCATCCCCAGCATGTTGATGTCGGACAGGATCAGAATGATTGACACGCCCGCCGCATCAGCAATGCGCTGAAGCGCCATGTCGCCGGATGGCGCAAATTCCATCGTGAAACGGCCGGCCCGGAGATCATGCCGAAATTGCTGGCGGAACA
>DASSLE010000379.1:0-2909 GCA_035689725.1 Pseudolabrys sp. | reverse complement strand
ACGGTCGGCCAGACCCAGCATCTGCCGCACATCTTCGGCACGCACCGGTCCAGCGGCATGCGCAATCGCCTGGTCGAACAGCGACAGTGAATCGCGCACCGAACCTTCGGCCGCGCGCGCAATCAGTTCCAATGCCACCGGTTCGATTTCCACCTTTTCTTTCGCGGCGACACTTTCGAGATGCTTGACCAGGACGGCGGCGTCGACGCGGCGCAGGTCAAAACGCTGGCAGCGCGACAGCACCGTCACCGGCACTTTCCGGATTTCCGTGGTCGCGAAGATGAACTTGGCGTGCGGGGGCGGCTCCTCCAGTGTCTTAAGCAGCGCGTTGAAGGCGGCGCCGGAGAGCATGTGCACTTCGTCGAGGATATAGACCTTGTAGCGCGCGCTCATCGGCGCGTAACGGATAGCATCGTTGATCTGACGTACGTCCTCGACGCTGTTGTGCGAGGCCGCGTCCATCTCCAGTACATCGGGATGGCGGCTTTCAATGATCGACTGACAATGGACGCCCATCACCGGCATATTGATGGTCGGTTCCTTCACCGAGCCGTCCGGCAGCTCGTAATTGAGCGCACGTGCAAGTATGCGTGCGGTGGTGGTTTTTCCGACGCCGCGCACGCCGGTGAGGATCCATGCCTGTGGGATACGTCCGCTCTCGAATGCATTCGAGATGGTCCGCACCATGGCGTGCTGGCCAATGAGGTCGTCAAAGCTCGCCGGCCGGTATTTTCGCGCGAGCACGCGATACCCCTCCGCCGGCGCGTCGGCCGGAGCGGAATTGGTAGCAGCGGATTTTTTAGGCTCGCTCATCGTGCCATCCGCTTCGCCGCCGCGTGAGGTGCGGGGTCATTGCGAACGAATCGAGGAATTGGTGGGAGGCTGACGAGCGACCCGAACCGCGCTCGTTAGGGCTGCTTCCTTCCGGACCTGACCCGGTTGGCGAGTGGCTCGTCCACCGCCAACCTCCCATGATCTATATCAGGCCAATAAAGCGGGAAAGCAAGCAGCGGTGCCGCGTCTCTGCTAGCTTTCCTCTGAAAGAATCGTGCAGATTTGTTCAATGGATTCAGGGGCTACGAAGGACTGGTCGCTGCATCCACAGCTCGCGCAAGAGACGGTTCCGGTCGGTGACCTGCCGCTCGCCCGCATGCTGCTGGCGAAGGACGCCAACTATCCGTGGCTGATCCTCGTGCCGCGGCTGCCCGGTCTCGTCGAACTCATCGATCTTGAGGAGAATGCGCAAGTGCAGCTGCTTGGCGAGATCGCAGCGACCGCGCGTGCGCTGAAAACTGTCACCGAATGCGACAAGCTCAACATCGCCGCACTCGGCAACCAGGTGCCGCAACTGCACGTGCATGTTATTGCGCGCCGGCGCACCGATGCGGCTTGGCCTAAGCCGGTGTGGGGCGTGAAGCCGCCGCTTGCCTATGCGGAAGGCCACCAGGTGATTCTGCTTAACTCACTACGCCAGCTGCTTAAACTCAGCGGCCTCGCCGGGATAGACCGTTAACTTCGGTTCTGCGAAAAATCATCATGGCCGCTGTGCCCTCCCGCATCCTCGTCATCTCTCTGCGTCGCATTGGCGATCTGCTGCTAACGACGCCGTTGATCCGCAGTTTGCGCCGCGCCTGGGCGGGCTCGGAAATCGATGTCCTCGTGTTTGAAAATGCCGCGGGAATCCTCGCTGGCAACCCGGACATAAATCGCGTGATTGCCATGCCGCAGCGGCCGACGATGGCAGAGAGCGCGCGCCTTTTTGCGCAACTCTGGCGGCGCTACGACATCGCGGTTTCGACTCAGAGCGGCGATCGCCCTACCGTCTTTGCTTTTGCCGCCGCCCGGCGACGTGCCGGTGTAATAACCGACGATGATCCCTGGCTCGCGCGCACGCTAAAGCGCGTCGCGTTGCACCGAAGCGTTGCGGCCGCGAACAAGCTCCATCGTGTCGAGCAAATGCTGCGCCTTGCCGACGTTCTCGAAATCCCGCGCATTGCGGAACTGGTTTGCCCCGCTTCCGCACCGGCTTCGAACATTGTCAAAAGCGGCAACTATGCTCTTATCCACGCGGCGCCAATGTTTGCCTACAAGGAATGGACGCAGGATGGATGGCGCGCGGTCGCCGCCGGCCTCATCGAACGCGGCCTCTCTGTGGTGGCGGTCGGCGGCCCGGGCGAAGCCGAACGCCGCTATCTCGAGGACGTCTGGCGCGGCGTCGCTGCGGTTCATCAGGTTGAATGGCCTGAAATGATGAATTTGCTTTCGCGGGCGCGCGTCTACCTCGGACCCGACACATCAGTAACTCACCTTGCCGCCGCCGCCGGATGCCGGACGGTCGCCCTGTTTGGCCCCACCGATCCACGTGTCTGGGGACCCTGGCCGGTCGGCGGACTTGCAACACCTTGGGCGGCCAGCAGCGCGATCCAGAATCGCGGTAATGTCTGGATTGTGCAAAATCCTTTGCCTTGCATGCCCTGCACCTTCGAAGGTTGCGAGCGCCATATCGGCAGCCGTAGCGCGTGCCTCGACGAACTCATGCCCAAGCAGGTGTTGGCGGCCATCGACCAGGCCCTTGCTTGACCGCATCATCTGTCCATTTCAAGCTCATGCTGACGCTTGGATACTATTTGGAGTAACGCATGACATTCCGCATTGCAGTCGTGCAGCCGATCGCCAATCCGATCGGGGAGGCCGAAAAAAATGTCGCCGATGCGGTAGGTTTCGTCGCCTGCGCCAAAGCGGAAGGGGCCGACTTCGTCTGCTTTCCGGAGACCTACCCCGGTCCATGGCGCATGCCCGCCAATTTCGATCCGACGCCGCGCATCGCGGAAGCCGCCGCCAAGCACGGCATCAATACGGTCTACGGGACCATCGAGCCGATCAGCCACAACGAAGGGACCGCGCACAAT
>DASSLE010000378.1:0-5105 GCA_035689725.1 Pseudolabrys sp. | reverse complement strand
TATGGCCACATCTGGTGGAACGAGGAGCTGCAGGTGCCGCAGGCGTGGACATTTGACGCTCATCTGATCGATAGTGGCTGGCAACAGACGCGTGGGCAACAATCGTGTCCAACGGGTGCTATGCGCGCGGTTTGCGTGGCGGACAACGAGATGGCGAAGCTTGCAGCCAAACAAGGACTCGAGGTCATAAAGCCAGAGCTCGGCACAAAGCCACGCGTTTACTACAAGAATTTGTGGCGTTTTTCGAAATGTTTCATCGGCGGCTCAGTATCCGCGCAGACGAACGACGGCACCATCGATTGCGTCGATAGAGCGGTCGTGCGCCTCTTCAAAGACGGCGATGTGGTCGCGGAAACGGCAAGCGATAATTACGGCGATTTCAAATTCGATCGACTTAACGAAAACTCGGGCGAATACATTGTGGAGATATCGGCTGGACGGGCAAAGAAGACTCTCACGGTGCAGCTTGGTGTGAGCATCAATCTCGGTGAAATCAGACTCTAAATTCAGCGGCAACACAATCCGTCAACCGTGCTCACCAAAATAACCGAAGACGCAGGTCTGAATGCCTGAACCTTCGATCCCTCTTATTTTTTCGCAACTCGGTGGAATCTATGAAACCTTTGCTCCCTGGGCCGAAGTGCTTTTACGCGGTGTTGTCGGGTTGGCGTTGGTGCCGCACGGGCTGCGCATGACCTTCGGTTTTTTTCCTAACACTGGGCAGCCGTTACGAAATATCGGACTTCTCGCCAATTACTTGGACAGACAGGGCTATCGGCCGGGGAAGGTCTGGGCGTCGGCTATTTCAGCGACACAGCTTGTCTGCGGGCCGTTGCTTGCCGTCGGCTTGTTCACGCGTCTTGTTGCAGTGCCCGTCGTTTTGTTTCTGCTGGTGACAAATATTGAGCGTTGGCGCGTTGGAAAATATTTCTGGAACCAACTGGGACTTGAATACACGCTGATGTGGACAATTGCGGCCTTTTATTTTCTCGTGCACGGGGGCGGAGCCTATTCATTAGATTGGCTCATCATTGGCCGTGAATTCTGATCGTTTATTCGTGTTTAAGGACTATCCTGCGCGAGCGTAACGAGCGGAAAATCGCTCGATGCTGGCTTGCGCGGGCAAAGGGTCAATGCATAGCGGCTCTCTCCTCATCGGACTCTCCGAGATAGGCCTGGCGGACCTCTCCGCTGGCGCGAATAGCTTCCGGCGTGCCCGAAGCAATCGCTCGGCCATAGACAAGAACTGTAATCCGGTCAGCGAGAGCGAACACCGCTTCCATGTCGTGCTCGACCAGGAGGATGGTTAAGTCACGCTTCAACGCGCGCAACATCTCAACCATGTGGGCGGACTCCTCCGGCCCCAGCCCAGCCATTGGTTCATCGAGCAGCAGCATGCGCGGCTGGCTGGCGAGTGCCACGGCCAGTTCGAGCAGGCGGTGTTCCCCATGACTTAGCGCGGACGCCGGCAAATCGGCGCGTTGAGCGAGGCCCACCCGCGCTAGCGCCGCTCGCGCTGGCTGGCGCAACTCCGGATCCTCGCGTGCATTATGCCAGAAACGGAATGAATGTCCGGCATGTGCCTGCACCGCCAACGCCACGTTGTCGAGCACACTGAGATCGAGAAACAAAGATGCTATCTGGAACGTACGCGCCAGGCCCAGGCGGTTGCGTTTATCAATCGGTAGGGCGGTGATATCATTTCCAGCAAAGCGAACGCGGCCGGAATCGGGAATCACTTGGCCGCCGAGCTGAGCGATGAGTGTGGTCTTGCCGGCACCGTTTGGGCCGATCACCGCGTGCAATTCGCCGGCGACAACATTGAGTGTAAGATTATCGGTCGCCACGATACCTTCGAAGCGCTTGGCCAGATTAATAACCTGCAGAAGCGGTTCGCTCATGTTTGCTCAATCGGAGGATTAATTGTCCGGTCAACGAAAAAATTAGAACCTAGGTTAGATGATCCTTGATTTAGCTCAATACCACAACGTTTAATTACTCATAATAAACCATCGCGGTGCGGGGCGCTGAATTACAGGAATATATCTCGATGAAAGAGGATAGGTTTGTTCCACCTGAAGGCGCATTTACACGCAAAGTGCCAATTCGTTTTTCTCACTGTGATCCTGCAGGCATCGTCTATTTTCCTCACTATTTTGACATGTTCAATGGCTTGATTGAGGATTGGTATACTGAACACCTTGGCGTTGATTATGCCAAATTGATCTTGAACGATCGATACGGCTTTCCCTTCGTTCACATTGAGACAGATTTTAAGTTGCCAAGCCGAATGGGCGAAAACCTCGATCTCACATTGCTCCTTAAGAAGATTGGACACTCTTCATTGAGTGTTGTCATTGTAGGTCATCTGGCTGGTGTCGAGAGATTACGAGCTCGCTTGGTAACTGCAATGGTGTCGTTAGAGACGCAACAGAAAGTCGAGTTGCCGCACGCCTTACGTGATAGATTTGAGACTTATTTAAAGCATACAGGGCAAACGCAAATCTGAGTGGCAATCTCGCTGGCAAGCAAGCGGCCTAATTACCGGTGCGGGCGTCGACCAAGTACGAACTGGTGATCAAACTCAAGACTGCCAAGGCGCTTGTTAGGTCGCTTTGAGCGGCGAGCGCTTTAACGCCGTAAACCTGCAATTCGCGAATTAGATTCTGCGCGACGGCAAGCGACATGCTGATATAGGAACATAATCCGACAATAAAGCAAACGGGATAGCTCGGTCCTCGGTTTTGGCAAAACGAACCCAAAAGGGTATCGAAATCGGACACCGGAGGACTTTTGCATGGATGTCTTCGAAGCCGTCGCCTCACGTTACTCATGTCGCGCGTTTTTGCCGACATCGGTGCCCGAAAAAATCATTCGTGAGATTGTTGAGCGAGCGGCGCGCGCGCCATCCGGCGGCAATGTCCAGCCCTGGCGCGTGCATGTGTTGGGCGGCGCAAGGCTTAAGGAACTGCGAACGATCGTGCAGGCACGGTTCGACGAATTGCCGCGCATTGAGGGCGCCGAATATGATATTTATCCGCGTGATTTGAAGGAGCCTTATGAAACCCGTCGCCGCCGGGCCGGCGTGATGCTTTATCAGTCGATTGGCGTCACGCGTGAAGACCGCGCCGGACGTTATCGCCAATATGCGCGCAATTTTCTGTTCTACGATGCACCGGTCGGCCTGTTCTTCTCGATCGACAGAAGCATGGGTCCGCCGCAATGGTCGGATCTGGGCGGCTATATTCAGACCGTTATGCTGCTTGCCCGCGGCTACGGGCTGCACAGTTGCGCCCAGGAAGCCTGGACGCATTGGCACAAGACGCTTCCTCCCTTTCTTGGGCTTCCCCGCGAGTACATGCTCTTCTGCGGTATGGCCATAGGCTTTGCCGACGATGCTGCCCCAATCAATTCGTGGCGTTCCCCGCGCGAACCGCTCGACAATTATGCGTCATTTGAGGGCTTTGAGAGCTAGCAGAAATCGGTAAACCGTTCAGCCAGTGTTCACCGGCACGCCGCTAACACCCCTCCTATGCCGGTTTCCCGACTTCTCCTGGCCGTCCTCCTGTTCGGCGCCCTCGCCCTCCCGGCTATCGCCGCCGATGTTCCCCGCCATGGCGCCTGTCTTACCAAGGCCGAGCAGCGCACCGCGGTTGACGCCAATCGGGCGATCTCACTGGCCCAGGCCATCAAATCGCTGCGCCAGTACCGCAAAAACTCCGAAGTGGTCCGCGCTCGACTTTGCCAACGCGACGAGAAACTGGTCTATGTGCTGACTCTGCTCGGCCGCAGTGGCAAAGTGGTCAACGTAACCGTTGACGCCGTAAGTGGCGAGTATCATGCCGGACCGTGAGTGGAGAATAATGCCTTGCGCCTCCTCGTGATCGAGGACGATCCAGACCTGAATCGCCAACTCGCCACTGCGCTGACCGATGCCGGCTATGTCGTCGATCGCGCCTTCGATGGCGAGGAAGGCCACTATCTCGGGGAGTCCGAACCTTACGACGCGGTCATTCTCGATATTGGATTGCCGAAAATGGATGGCATCTCGGTTCTGGAGGCCTGGCGACGCACCGGGCGTGGCATGCCGGTCCTCATGCTGACCGCTCGCGACCGCTGGAGCGACAAGGTGCAGGGCTTCGACGCAGGAGCCGATGATTATGTCGCCAAGCCATTCCACATGGAGGAAGTGCTGGCGCGCGTGCGTGCGCTTCTGCGTCGATCGGCCGGCCACGCCAAGAGCGAGTTCAACTGCGGGCCCGTGCGACTCGACACCCGCACCGGCCGCGTCTCGGTCAACGGTAACCCGGTCAAGCTTACCAGCCACGAATACCGGTTGCTTGCCTATTTGATGCATCACACAGGCCGTGTGGTGTCGCGCACGGAGCTGGTCGAGCATCTATACGACCAGGACTTTGATCGCGACTCGAACACGGTCGAAGTATTCGTCGGGCGCATCCGAAAAAAGTTAGGGGTCGAGATCATCCAGACGGTACGTGGCCTTGGATATTTGCTTGCGCCACCTGATGCACGTTAATGCGCGCCAATTCTCTCGCGCTGCGTCTTTTCCTTTCAGCCACCGCATGGGCGGTGGTCATTCTTCTCATCACGGGTATCGTGCTGTCGTCGCTCTACCGGCAGGCGGTTGAGCGCGCCTTCGATCGTCGCCTGGGCGTTTACCTGCGGACACTGGTGGCTGACGTCGCTTCGCCGGAAGATGCAGGCGAAAAATTTCCGCAGTCACTCGGCGAACCATTGTTTGAGTTGCCTCTGTCCGGCTGGTACTGGCAGGTAACGCGGCTAGACCCTGGAAAGACCGAAGTGCGCGCCTCCCGGTCGCTGTGGGATGGCGGCCTACCGCACCTGCAAGAATATGGCATTGCCGCCGGCCCTGATGGTTCGCGCGAGGGATATGTCTCTGGTCCCGAGGATCAGCGGCTCCGGCTTGTCGAGCGTAATATCGATCTCGGCGACGAAGGTCACTACCTCGTTACAGTGGCCGGCGATGCTGCCGAAATTTCCGAGGAAATGCGCTCATTCGACCAGGCACTGATCGTTACATTTTCCATACTCGCCGCAGTATTGTTGCTCACCACTACATTCCA
>DASSLE010000377.1:0-8094 GCA_035689725.1 Pseudolabrys sp. | reverse complement strand
GTGCACCAGATCGATCATTCGCCGCTCGAGCCGAATCCGGCGCTCGGCGCTGCGCTTGAAAAACTTCCTGGGCGCAAGCTCATCCTCACCAACGGCACCCGCAAGCACGCGGACGCGGTGATGCAGAAGCTCGAAATCCATGAACATTTCGAAGACGTTTTCGACATCGCTGCTGCGGACCTTGATCCCAAACCGTTGCCGCAGGTTTATCAACGTTTCCTGTCCCGCCATGGCGTCGATGCTGCGACGGCAGCAATGTTCGAAGATTTGGCGCGCAATCTGCAAACGCCGCATGCCCTCGGCATGACGACCATGCTCGTGGTGCCGGAAGGTCAGCGCGAGGTGTTCCGCGAAGCCTGGGAGCTGGAAGGGCGCGATGCGCCCTATGTCGATCGTCTGACCGACGATCTCACCGGATTTCTCGAACTGATCGTGCGGCGCTGATCAGGCGCCCGGGATCACCCGCTGCATCAGGACAGCCAGGCCGATGACCGGATGGGCCGAGTCCCGAGAGAATACCCTCTCCGAAGGTCGCCGCCATCCGCCCGCCCATCACGTGACGCGCGAAGGCCGGCGCGCTGTTGAGCGCTAAAACGATCAAACCCAAACCCGAGCGTGCGAACTGCCGATTCATGCGCGTTTCTCCCGGCCGCAAGCTTAGACCGCTGAGCGCGGCTTGACATCCCCTGCCCCGCCCCCGACAACCCGCAGCCAAACGAGCCGGAGCACCCATGGCCAACGACAAGCTTGCCAGCATAGTCGACGAGGCCTTCGAAGGACGCGACAAGATCGGCCCGAAGACCAAAGGCGCGGTGCGTAAAGCAGTGAATTCCGCGCTCGAGCTGCTCGATGCCGGCAAGGCCCGCGTCGCCGAGCGGAACGCGGACGGCCGCTGGCATGTCAATCAATGGCTGAAGAAAGCGGTCCTGCTCTCGTTTCGTCTCAACGACATGAGCGTGATCCCGGGTGGACCTGGGAAGGCCGTGTGGTGGGACAAGGTCGATTCAAAATTCAAGGGCTGGACCGCCGCGCGCTTCCGCAAAGCGGGCTTCCGCGCCGTGCCGGGCTGCGTGGTCCGCCGCTCGGCGTTCATCGCGCCCGGCGCGGTACTGATGCCGTCCTTTGTCAATCTCGGCGCTTACGTCGACAGCGGTACCATGATCGACACCTGGGCGACGGTCGGTTCCTGCGCGCAGATTGGCAAGAATTGCCATATCTCGGGCGGCGCCGGTATCGGCGGCGTGCTGGAGCCACTCCAGGCGGGCCCGGTGATCATCGAGGACAACTGTTTCGTGGGCGCGCGCTCGGAAGTGGCAGAAGGCGTGGTGGTGCGCACCGGTGCGGTGCTGTCGATGGGCGTTTATCTCGGCGCTTCGACCCGCATCGTTGACCGCGAGAGCGGACAGATCACGCAAGGCGAAGTACCGCCCTATTCCGTGGTTGTGCCCGGTACGCTGCCCGGAAAGAGTGGCGGCCCCGGCCTGTATTGCGCTGTTATCGTCAAGCGCGTCGACGAACGCACCCGTTCCAAAACCAGCATCAACGAACTACTGAGGGACTAAAGGCGCTATCCCTGTGTCCGCCGATCCCGTCGCCATCGCTCGCGATTTGCTCCGCTGCCCGTCAGTGACCCCGGCGGAAGGCGGCGCGCTGACATTTCTCGAAAAGACGCTGAAAGGCGCCGGCTTCACAGTGCATCGCGTGACATTTAGCGAGCCTGACACTGACGCCGTCGAAAATCTCTACGCCCGCATCGGCACGACGGCACCGAACCTTGTCTTCGCGGGGCACACCGACGTAGTACCACCGGGCGACGAGAAAGCGTGGAAGCACCCGCCGTTTTCCGCCGAGGTCACCAACGGTGAACTTTATGGCCGCGGCGCGGTCGACATGAAGGGGGGCATTGCATGCGCGATTGCCGCTGTGCTCAATCACCTTAGCCACCATGGCGGCAAGCCGAAGGGCTCGATCTCGTTTCTGATTACGGGCGACGAGGAAGGCATCGCAGTAAACGGCACGCCAAAGCTCCTTAAATGGGCGGCTGAACGCGGCGAAAAGTTCGACAATTGCATTCTGGGCGAACCGAGCAATCAGCAAGAGCTCGGCGATACGATCAAGGTCGGCCGGCGTGGTTCGCTCAATGGCCATCTGATCGTAACAGGCAAGCAAGGTCATGTCGCCTATCCGCAACGGGCAGACAATCCGATCCGCGGGCTGGTGACGCTTGTCGCCGCCCTGCAAGCCGAGCCGCTCGATCAAGGCAGCGCGCAATTTGCGCCCTCGCATCTCGAATTCACCTCTGTCGACGTGGGAAACAAGACCGTCAATCTCATTCCCGGTGAAGCGCGGGCGCGCTTCAATATTCGCTTCAACGACAAGCACACACTCGACTCGCTGAAAAAACTGATCGAGCAGCGCGCCGCGAAAGCGGCCGGCGGAAAGATGAAATTTGCATTCCAGTGGGAGCCGTCGAACGCTGGCGTGTTCGTGACCAAGCCAGGACCGTTCACCGAATTGGTGACGAATGCCATCGCGGACGTGACCGGCCGCAAGCCGGAATTGTCGACGACTGGCGGCACGTCGGACGCACGCTTTGTCACCGCCTATTGCCCAGTCGTCGAATTCGGGCTGGTCGGCCAGACGATGCATGCGGTCGACGAGCGCGTGCCGATCGCTGATCTCCGCGCGCTGACGACGATCTATCGCACGATTATCGATAGGTATTTTGCGTCGTAGGGCTGTCGTCCGCGGGACGCCAGCCGAAAGTCAATAATCTACCTTCATCAAATACAACCCATCTGGCGGCGCCACAGGGCCACAGGCTGCGCGGTCGCGCGCGGCGAGCGCTTTGGCCAGATCATCCGCGCTCCATTTGCCCTCCCCCACCGCCACCAGTGAGCCAACCATAGAGCGCACCTGGTTGTGCAGGAATGAGCGCGCGATGGCGCTTACCGTCACCTCCTCGCCATTGCGCCCAACGCCGAGCACATCGAGCGTCTTAACAGGCGACTTTGCCTGGCATTCGGTTGAACGGAACGTCGTGAAATCGTGCTTGCCGACCAGGTCCTGCGCAGCTTTGTGCATGGCCGCGGCGTCGAGCGGCCGCGGCACGCGCCAGGCGCGACCGGCTTCGAGCGTCAAATCGGCGCGGCGGTTGATGATTCGATAGAGATAGTGGCGCTTCACCGCCGAAGTACGCGCGTTGAAATCGTCGGCCACGCGTTCAGCCGTGAGAATGGCGATGGGGTACGGGCGCAAATGCGCATTGAGCGCGTCGCGCACGGTGTCGGTGTCCCACTCTTTCGTCAAATCGACATGGGCGACCTGCGCGCGCGCGTGCACACCCGCGTCGGTACGTCCGGCGCCTTGCACGAGCGTCTGCTCGCCTGAAAGCGCTTCGACCGCCGCGGTCAGAACGCCCTGCACAGTGAGCTGATCAGCCTGGATTTGCCAGCCGGAAAACGGCGCGCCGTCATATTCAACCGTGAGCTTGTATCGCCGCATTGTCAGGCGACCCGCGTGCCGGCTTTCACCGGCGTGCCGCGTAGGAATTCTTCCGCACTCATCGGCTGCCTGCCAGCGCGTTGAACCTGCACGAGCCGCACAGAGCCGTTGCCGCACGCGATCGTGAGTTTATCGTCGAGCGCCGTACCGGGCGCACCCGACTCTTCACTTTTCGTCGAGCGCAACACCTTTACGCGTACGCCACCGACCTCAAACCATGCGCCGGGAAACGGCGACAGGCCGCGAATGTGGTCGTGCACCTGTTTCCAAGGCTTGCTCCAGTCGATCCGTGTCTCGCCTTTGGAAATTTTCTCCGCATAAGTGACACTTGTCTGCGGTTGCGGCGTAAGCGCAAGCAAGCCGCGTTCCGCAGCCACCAAGACTCGCAGCATCAGATCGGCGCCGAGCCGCGACAAGGCATCGTGCATCTCGCCCGCGGTCGTGTCGGCACCGATAGGCATGCGCTCGGCCATGGCCATGGCGCCGGTATCGAGCCCCTCATCCATCTTCATGATGGTGACGCCGCTCTCCGCATCGCCCGCCATGATGGCACGATTGATGGGCGCGGCGCCGCGCCAGCGCGGCAAGAGCGAAGCGTGCACGTTGAAGCAGCCCAGACGCGGCGCTTCCAGGATCGGCGTTGGAAGGATCAGGCCGTAGGCCACCACGGCCGCCGCATCGGCATTGTGCGCGCGGAAGGCTTTCTGCGCGTCGCCGTCTTTCAACGTCTTGGGCGTGTGTACGGGGAGCGCCAGCCGCCGCGCCTCGCGCTCGACCGGCGTGTGCTGCACGCCCATGCCACGACCGGCCGACTTGGGCGCGCGGGTATAGACCGCCGCGATCTCGTGCCCGCGTGCCGCGAGCTCGATCAGCGTCGGCACCGCGAAATCGGGCGTGCCCATGAAGATTAGGCGCATTCAGGCCAATTCCAGCGCGCAGGTGCGTACGATGTCAGCCGATATGGTGCGAAGGCTCTTGGTCCTCGGCGAGCGACTTGCCGCCCTCCGTCTTCTTGGCCGCCTTCTTGAATTTCTTCATCACCATGTCGCGCTTGAGCTTTGAGACATGGTCGATGAATAGCACACCATTGATATGATCGATCTCGTGCTGCAGGCAGGTGGAGAGCAGCCCCTCAGCCTCGATCTCCTGTGGCTTGAGATCGACATCGAGGAATTTCACTTTGACGGCCTTCGGCCGCTCGACCTCCTCGTAGTATTCTGGGATCGACAGGCAGCCCTCTTCGTAAGTCGCCTTCTCGTCAGAGGCCCAAACCACTTCGGGATTAATGAAGACCTGCGGTTGTTTCGGCTCGTCCTTCTTGGCAAGGTCCATCGTGACCACACGCTGTGCCACACCAATCTGGATGGCGGCGAGCCCGATACCGGGCGCGGCGTACATCGTCTCGAACATGTCGTCGATGAGCGCGCGCAGCGGCTTGTCGACGGTCTTTACCGCCTCCGATTTAACCCGCAACCGTTTATCCGGAATGATGAGGATGTCGCGCACCGCCATGGGCGCGATTTAAGGGCAACGGGTCAAACGGTCAATGCGCCTTTGCACTTGAGCCATCGATATAATCGCCCTACCGTTCGCCGTTCGTTCGCTTGCCGGGCGAATCACTGTACAAGCGGCTCATGTCCGATTTGCAGACCCTGACCAACACGCTCTTGGCGCATGCCGCGGCCCTTACACTCACCATCGGCACAATTATCGCGATTGGCGTCATCGTCGTCATCGTGATGCTGTTGCGGCCGCGCAAGCCGCCCCAGGACCCCGCCGCCGAGCAGCGGATGGCCGATCTCAATGCGCGGGTCCTAGCCATGGGCGAATTGCTCGCCAAGGCGCAATCGCAATTGCAACAAACGGTGCACGAGCGGCTCGACGCGGTGACTGCCCGGCTGGGCGAATCCATGCGGACGACGACCAAGGACACCACCGACCATCTGCAGCAATTGCATGCGCGGTTGGCGGTCATCGACACCGCGCAAAAGAACATTACTGACCTCGCCTCGCAGGTCACGAGCCTGCAAAGTGTGCTCGCCAACAAGCAAACGCGCGGCGCCTTTGGGCAGGCGCGGATGGAAATGATCATTCAGGACGGCTTGCCGAAGGATTGCTACAAATTCCAGGCGACCCTCACGAACAAGGCGCGGCCGGATTGCGTTGTGCACTTGCCCGACGGCCCATCCCTGGTCATCGATGCCAAGTTTCCGCTCGAGGCGGTGACCGCCTTTCGCGAGGCGAAGGGCGACGACGACCGTAAACTCGCGATCGCCCGCGTGCGCACGGATATTGCCAAGCACGTTGGCGACATCGCCGCCAAGTACCTCATCCCAGGCGAGACCCAGGACATGGCGCTGATGTTTGTACCGTCGGAATCGATTTATGCCGAGCTCTACGACGGTTTTGACGATGTTTTCCAGAAAGCTTATCGCGCCAAGGTTATTATCGTCTCGCCATCATTGTTGATGCTGGCAATCCAGGTGATCCAGCAGATCCGCAGGGATGCCCGCATGCGCGAGGCGGCCGACAAGATTCTCGTTGAGGTCGGCCATCTTATCGGCGACGTGCAGCGCCTGCGCGATCGCGTCGACAATCTCGACAAACATTTCGGTCAGGCCAATGCCGACATCAGGCAGATCGTGATTTCCACCGACAAGATCGTTGGGCGCGGCGAGAGGATCCAACACGTCGAGTTCGGCGGCGACGTTCCACCGAGTGCCGACATCCTTCCTGGTCCCGGTCAGCGCAAGCTGGAAGCCGGCGAATAGCGCGATGACTATTTCCCCCGACGCGCAAGCGAGGCCATCCTGGTCCGACGCGCTTGCAGTCTACTTCAAGCCGCGCGTGCTGATCGTGATGTTCCTCGGTTTCTCGTCGGGGCTGCCGCTTGCGCTTTCGGGCACTACGCTACTGGTGTGGATGCGCGAATCCGGCGTCGACCTCGGCACGATCGGCCTGTTTGCGCTGGTCGGCACACCATACACCGTGAAATTCCTGTGGGCGCCGCTCACCGACGCGCTCGATGTACCGGTGCTGTCGCGCCTTCTTGGCCGGCGCCGCGGCTGGCTCGTGTTCACGCAAATCCTGTTGATGGCAGCAATCGTACTCCTGGGTTCCACCAATCCCGCTGCTGCACCGGGATTGGTCGCATTGGGCGCCCTGCTGGTGGCGACCGCCTCCGCGACGCAAGACATTGTTGTCGATGCGTTCCGCGTCGAGAGCTTGCCGGAGAATGAGCAGGCGGCCGGCATGGCCTCTTATGTCGCCGCCTACCGTATTGGCATGCTGATTTCCACCGCCGGCGCGCTGTTTCTTGTAAGCGCCATTGAAGCCCATGGATTCGACAAACAGGCGGCCTGGCGTTGGGGCTATGTGGCGATGGCCGCCCTGGTGTTGATCGGCACTGCCACGGCCTTGCTCGCCACCGAGCCGGAGCGTTCGGCGCAGGCAGAAGCCACCCATGCTCGACAAAAACCTTTCGCGCGCGTGAGCGACGCCGCGGTCGGCGCATTCAGGGACTTCCTCGGCCACGAGCTTGCTTTGGTCATGCTGGCTTTCGTCGTGCTGTTCAAGTTCACCGATGCGCTGTCGGGCGCCATGACTGCGCCGTTCGTGATCGATCTCGGTTTTTCCCGTAACGAATACGCCGCGATCGTAAAAGGCGTCGGGCTTGCCGCACTTCTGCTCGGTGGATTTGCCGGCGGATTCATCGCGCGCGCCCTTCCTCTCGCCGCATGCCTGTGGATCGGCGGTATTTTGCAGTCCGTCGCCAACCTGGCGTTCAGTGCTTTGGCGGTCGTCGGCACCAACACGACGATGCTCGCGGCCGCAATCATTGCGGAGAATTTCACCAGCGCCATCGGCACGGTGATGTTCGTCGCTTATCTCTCTGCCCTTTGCCAAAATCCACTGCACACGGCGACGCAATATGCGTTGCTGACTGCGCTAGCCGCGGTCGGACGCACCTATCTTTCGTCCGGCGCAGGATTCATCGCCGAATCGACCGGCTGGGTGTGGTTCTTCGTGATCTGCACGTTGGCCGGTATTCCGAGCTTGCTTTTACTCGCCTGGCTACAGAGGCACGGACACTTCAATCGGTTGGAGCCGAGGAAGAATTAAATTCGTGTGCCCCGGACGCGGCGCAGCACGAGCGAAGCAACGCGGTGCGGCAGATCCCCGGCCTTATCAAAGTTGGCATTTGCAGCGGCCCTGGTTCTGCAGGGACACGACGACTACTAGAACAGCGTCCGCTGCTTGATCGCGGCAGTGAGCGTGCCTTCGTCAAGATAATCAAGCTCGCCGCCGACCGGCACGCCGTGCGCGAGCCGCGTCACCTTCACGTTAGCATCCTGCAACAACTCGGTAATGTAATGCGCGGTGGTCTGGCCATCGACCGTGGCGTTGAGCGCAAGGATTATTTCTTTCACCGGTGTCTCATGCGCACGGGAAATCAACGTGTCGATGGACAGATCCTGCGGGCCGACGCCGTCGAGCGGCGACAATGTGCCGCCGAGGACGTGGTATCGGCCATTGATTGCGTGTGCGCGTTCCAAGGCCCACAGGTCGGCGACATCAGCAACGGCGACG
>DASSLE010000376.1:0-4164 GCA_035689725.1 Pseudolabrys sp. | reverse complement strand
AGTCCTTGAATTTATGACGCAGCGTGAGCTTCTGGATCTTGCCGGTCGCCGTGTGCGGGATTTCGTCGACGAACACCACGTCGTCCGGCATCCACCACTTCGCGATCTTGCCCTGCATGTAGTCGAGGATATCTTCCTTGCCGGCGCTCTCGCCTTTCTTGAGCACAATCACCAATAGTGGCCGCTCATCCCACTTCGGATGCGACACGCCGATGACTGCGGCTTCCGCCACCTTGGGGTGGCCGACCGCCAGGTTTTCGAGATCGATGGATGAAATCCATTCGCCGCCCGACTTGATCACGTCCTTTGCGCGGTCGGTGATCTGCATGTAGCCGTAACGGTCCATGGTGGCGACGTCGCCTGTGTCGAACCAGCCGTTCTTTTCGAACACCGGATCGCTTTCAACCATGTAGTAGCTCTTGGCTATCGCCGGTCCGCGCACCTTCAGGCGGCCGAATGTCTTGCCATCCCACGGCAGCGGCTCGCCACTGTCATCAGTGATTTTCATTTCCACGCCGAACGGCGGATGGCCTTGCTTCATCTCGACGTCGAGGCGCGCCTCGCCGGTGAGCGCTGCATATTCGGGCTTCATCGTGCAGAGCGAGCCGAGCGGACTCATTTCGGTCATGCCCCAGGCGTGAATGACGTCAACGCCGTATTTATCCTGAAAAGTCTTGATCATGGCGCGCGGGCAAGCCGAGCCGCCGATCACAACGCGCTTCAGGTAAGGCAGCTTGCCGCCGGTCTTTTCAAGATCTTGCAGCAACATCAACCACACCGTCGGCACAGCGGCAGTGAACGAGACTTTGTAGGTATTGAGCAGCTCGTAGATCGATGCGCCGTCGAGCTTCGCGCCCGGCATTACCATCGTGGCGCCGACCATCGGCGTCGAGAAGGCGAGGGACCAACCATTGGCGTGGAACAGCGGTACTACCGGCAACACGATGTCGCGTGACGACAGGCCCTTGCAGTCCGGCATTGCCGCCATGAAGGCGTGCAACACATTGGAGCGATGCGAATAGACCACGCCCTTCGGATGCCCGGTCGTGCCGGAGGTGTAACACATGCCGGCGGCGGTGTTCTCGTCCAAGTTTTTCCAGGCGAAGTCACCGTCGACTTCACCGACCCAGTCTTCGTAGGCGACCGCGTTCTTCAACGTGGTCTTCGGCATGTGGGCTGCATCGGTGAGAACAACGTAGCGCTCGATGGTCGACAGCTTGTCGGCGAGCTTTTCCAGCAACGGCACGAAAGTGAGATCAGTGATCATCACCCGGTCGCCCGCGTGGTTGACGATCCAGGTGATCTGGTCGGGGAACAGGCGCGGATTAACGGTGTGGTAGACCGCGCCAATCCCGAGGATGCCGTACCAGGCTTCCAGATGCCGCCAGGTGTTCCATGCGAGCGTCGCTACCCGGTCACCGAGCTTGATGCCGTCCTTCTCCAGCCGCTGCGCCACCTTCAGCGCGCGGGCGCGGATCTCAGCGTAGTTGGTGGTGTGGATCGGACCCTCGATCGAGCGTGAAATGACGTTGCGCTCGCCATGAAACGTGGCGGCATGGTCAATGATGCGATGGCACAGCAGCGGCCAATCCTGCATCAGGCCAAGCATGGCATTCTCCTCCTGGTTATTTAACTTCTTGGACCGGCGCCCCCGCCGGTCGGGCTGAGGTTAGCCGCCGGGTTAGGCGACGCAATGGTTTCGTTATGAGCTCCGGCACTGCGCCCGTTCCGGCTTCACGGCGCCCCGTATAAATGCCGTAATCCCAGCCAAAATCAGCCTGATGCGGCTTTTGGTTGCATTTTTGTGGCTGGCGGGCGCTGGCGGCGGAATTGCCATCGCCGAGGATATACCCTTGCCGAAACCGCGTCCGCCGGTTTGGAGCGAACCGCAATCTTTCCGTGAAGCCGCCGGCCTTGATTTCAATTCCGCTGACGTAACGAGCATGCCCACCGATTGCGATCAACGTCTCCAAACGATCGCCGCCATCGAACCGATGCCACGCCTAATCGGCCCGGGTGCGTGTGGCGGCGGCGACATGGTCCGGCTCGATGCGGTGCTGCTGGCCGGTGGCACGCGTATCGAACTTAGACCGGCGCCGGTGCTGCGTTGCGCATTTGCCGAATCTCTCGCCACTTGGCTGCGCGACGAAGCAGCGCCGCGTGCGCACAAGCTCGGCTCGGTCCTGAGCGCAGTCGAAACCTACGATGATTTCCAATGTCGCGGCCGCAACCGGATAGCCAGCGCTAAGCTTAGTGAGCACGGCAAGGGCAACGCGGTCGACCTCCGCGCATTCAGGCTGGCCGACGGCCGTGCTCTCAACCTCACAGATGTGATGGTCGCGAAGGGGTTTCGTGACGAACTACGCGAAAGTGCCTGCCATCGTTTCACAACTGTGCTTGGCCCCGGTTCTGACGGCCAGCACGAAGCGCACATCCACCTCGATCTGATTGAGCGTCATCAAGGTTCCCGCATGTGCCAATGGGACGTGCGTGAACCATCCGTGACCGACGTCGCTGCCCGAGTTCCGCTGCCGACACCGCGGCCGGCAATAACGGGCGCGGCTGTAAATCCTGCGCAGAAATTGTAATCGCAATTCCGTCGTCCGATCGGAAATTGTCCGAATTAGGTTGGGTTGAGCCGTGCCGCGCCGCCGCACGAAGCGGTGTGCTGCTGAGCCAGGGCTTTCGTAATTTCTGAATTTGATGTGATCTGCAGCGCATCGGGACACGCAAACAAAAACGGCGCCGCGAAGGCGCCATTTTCAATTGAATGCGCTGATGCTCAGCGGAGGTGAGTAGCGCTCGATGCCACTCGCGGATTGGCCGGAGAGTCACCCTGATTCGGCGCCAGTACGACGACCACCGTGCCCGGCTTCACCCGCTTGTACAGGTCGATGACGTCCTCGTTAGTCATGCGGATGCACCCCGAGGAAATCGCCTCGCCGATATATTCAGGCTGGTTGGTTCCGTGAATGCGGTAGAGGGTATCCTTGTTACCCTCATAGAGATACATGGCGCGCGCGCCCATCGGATTTTGTGGACCCGGGCTGACGTAGTTCGGCACGTCCATGCGCTTTTTGATTTCGTCGGTCGGCGTCCACGACGGCCATTCCGTCATGCGGCCGACTTTCGCCACGCCCGACCACGCCAGCGCTTCCTCGCCGACGGTGACGCCATAGCGGATCGCCTTGCCCTCGGGCAGCACATAGTAGAGATAGCGCGCATCGGAATCGATCAGAATGGTGCCGGGGGCTTCCCTGCGGTGGTACTCGACGATGTGCCGCTTATAGGGTTCGGGAATTGTCGCCTTTTCGTACGGCGCCGCCGCCAGCAACTTCTTGTCGCGTGGGGTGAAGTTCGCTTCCGATGCCGATTCGATCGTTGACTGCATGCAGCCGCCGAGCATGACGCCGGCGCCGAACAGGACGACCAACAATCCCCTTACCGCCATTTTCTTCCTCTTTCCCGGCCGCCGCCACGCGGCGTCCGCAACAAATTTGCTCTCTCAGGCTGCAATTAACCGAAAAAACCGAGCCATTGCCATGGTTTCCGCTCTGTCCACAGTCACCTTCCTGTGTACCTGTAGCAGGAATGCCGCACTGCATCTTGAGCCTCTCGGCGGCCTAAAACGATTTTGTCCCCAAGACCTTAAGGGCGGGTTTACCATAGCCGCACCTATACTATCAGGACTGGGGCCAAACCAGCGAGCGTAGCCAAATGCCACAAGACCACACGATTTACCGCGCAATTCCGCCCCAGTAATTCACCACATTGCGCCCAGAGGGGACAACGCAAGGAAGGATTGGAGTTCAGAACTATGAGTGTGAAAGCAACGGAGCAAAAGCAAGACTCCGCCCGGCAATACACCAACCTCGACAACCGCTACGGCAAGATCGGGATTTCGGCGGTTGCAGCCGCGGTGCGCCACCAAAGCGAGCACCGCAACGCGACCGAGACCCACCTCGAGCCCTACGATCGCGACTAGCGGGTTGCGCGCCGATTGCGCCGTAATAGACGAACCGGTTTCCGCTACTCATCACCGCCACCAAGCTGTGCGCGGCCGCCGATGCGGCCGTGCGGCAGACATTATATATCTTGCGCAAATCCGCGCGATCGGGTCATGAAGATAATCCGGGCGCCGCATGATCCTGAGCACATCATGCG
>DASSLE010000375.1:0-4816 GCA_035689725.1 Pseudolabrys sp. | reverse complement strand
CTGATGACCCCGATGACGACCACTGGCGAGGAAGCCGTGGGGTCCATGGGTAATGACACGCCGATTTCGGCGCTGTCGGACAAGCCTAAGTCGCTGTTCACCTATTTCAAGCAGAACTTCGCGCAGGTCACTAACCCGCCGATCGACCCGATCCGCGAGGAGCTGGTGATGAGCCTCGTCTCCATCATCGGCCCGCGCCCCAACCTGCTCGACCACGAGGGCATGTCAAATACCAAGCGCCTCGAGGTGCGCCAGCCGATCCTGACTAATGAGGATTTCGAGAAAATCAGCTCGATCTCGGATATGAGTGGCGATCACTTTAAGTCGCGCACCTTCGACATCACCTTCCCGGGCGAACACGGCGCCGACGGCATGGGCTGGGCGCTCGATGAACTATGCGAGCGCGCCGAAGAAGAAGTGCGCAACGGCTGCAACATCATCATCCTGTCGGATCGCAAGGCCGGTGCCGACCGTGTCCCGATTCCGGCGCTTCTCTCCTGCGCCGCGGTGCATCATCATCTGATCCGGAACGGATTGCGCACTTCGGTCGGCATGGTTTTGGAAACAGGCGAGCCGCGCGAGGTGCACCATTTCGCATGTCTTGCCGGCTATGGGGCGGAAGCGATCAATCCGTACCTCGCCTTCGAGACCCTGATCGCGATGAAGGACGATCTGCCACAGAAGCTCGAAGAAAAAGAGATCATCAAGCGCTACATCAAGTCGATCGACAAAGGCCTGCTCAAGGTGATGTCCAAGATGGGCATTTCTACCTATCAATCCTATTGCGGCGCGCAGATTTTCGACGCTGTCGGCTTGCGGCAGGATTTCGTCGACAAATATTTTACCGGTACGCACACTCGTATCGAAGGCGTTGGTCTCGCCGAAATCGCGGAAGAAGCTGTGCGCCGCCACCGTGACGCCTTCAGCGATTCCCCGATTTACCGATCGATGCTTGACATTGGCGGCGACTATGCCGTGCGCGTGCGCGGTGAAGACCATGTCTGGACTGCCGAGACCGTGTCGCGTTTGCAGCACGCCGTGCGCGGCAATTCACAGGACCACTATCGCGCCTTTGCGCAAATTGTGAACGACCAGACCGAGCGGCTGCTCACCATTCGTGGCATGTTCCGTCTAAAGAAAGCCGAAGAAGACGGCCGCAAGCCGGTCGCCCTTGAGGAGGTCGAGCCAGCTAAGAATATCGTGCGGCGTTTCTCCACCGGCGCCATGTCGTTCGGCTCGATCTCGCGCGAGGCCCACACGACACTCGCCATCGCCATGAACCGCATCGGCGGCAAGTCGAACACCGGCGAAGGCGGTGAGGAAACCGACCGCTTTAAGCCATTGCCGAATGGTGACTCCATGCGCTCGGCCATCAAGCAGGTTGCGTCGGGCCGTTTCGGCGTCACCGCCGAGTATCTCGTTAACTCGGACATGATGCAGATCAAGATGGCGCAGGGCGCCAAGCCCGGCGAAGGCGGCCAGCTGCCCGGACACAAGGTCGATAAAATAATCGCAAAGGTACGCCATTCGATGCCAGGCGTCGGCCTGATCTCGCCGCCGCCACACCATGACATCTACTCGATCGAAGACCTGGCGCAGTTGATCTTTGACCTCAAGAACGTCAATCCGGTCGGCGACGTGTCCGTGAAACTCGTCTCGGAGGTTGGTGTCGGCATCGTCGCCGCCGGCGTCTCGAAGGCGCGCGCCGATCACGTCACCATTGCCGGATTCGAGGGCGGAACCGGCGCAAGCCCACTGACCTCAATCAAGCATGCCGGTAGTCCGTGGGAAATCGGCTTGGCCGAAACCCATCAGACGCTGGTAATCAATCGCCTGCGTGGACGCATTTCGGTACAGGTCGACGGGGGCATCCGCACCGGCCGCGACGTGGTCATTGGCGCGATGCTGGGTGCCGACGAGTTCGGCTTCTCGACTGCTCCGCTGATCGCCGCCGGCTGTGTCATGATGCGCAAGTGCCACCTCAATACCTGCCCCGTCGGCGTCGCTACGCAGGACCCGGTACTGCGCAAGCGCTTCAAGGGCCAGCCCGAGCACGTCATCAACTATTTCTTCTTCGTCGCCGAAGAAGTGCGTGAACTGATGGCCGGGCTTGGTTTCCGTACCTTCGACGAGATGGTCGGGCAGATGCAGATGCTCGATCGACGCAAGCTGGTGGAGCATTGGAAGGCCAAGGGCCTCGACTTCTCCAAGCTTTTTACCAAACCGCCTGCGAACAAAGGTACTGCCATCTACAAATGCGAGCCGCAGGACCACAAGATCAAGGACATCCTTGACCGCAAGCTGATCGCAGAATCGCAGGCCGCGCTCGACCGCGGCGCGCCGGTGCGTCTGCAAGCCGTCATCCACAACACCGACCGCGCCTGCGGTGGCATGCTCTCGGGCGAGGTGGCCAAGCGCTACGGGCATGAGGGGTTGCAGGATGACACAATCCATGTGCGCTTCACCGGCACTGCCGGGCAAAGCTTTGGCGCCTGGCTGGCGCGCGGCATCACCTTCGAACTCGACGGCGACGCCAACGACTATGTCGGCAAAGGCCTGTCGGGCGGACGTCTGATAATCCGGCCGCCGGTGGATTCCGGCATCGTGCCAGAGGAATCGATCATCGTAGGAAACACAGTGCTATACGGCGCAATTGAGGGCGAATGCTATTTTCGCGGTGTCGCCGGAGAGCGCTTCGCTGTGCGCAACTCCGGCGCTATCGCGGTGATCGAAGGCGCTGGCGACCATTGCTGCGAGTACATGACCGGCGGCGTGGTGGTGGTGCTCGGCTATACCGGACGCAATTTCGCCGCCGGCATGTCGGGCGGCATCGCCTATGTGCTTGACGAGGACGGCACCTTCAAGACCCGCTGCAACATGGCGATGGTCGAACTCGAGCCGGTGCCGCAGGAAGAAGAGATCGCCGAGAAGGAATTCGGCCACTACAACGATCTGGAATCGCACGGCCGCGTCGACGTGATGGCGGACATGTCCAGCAAGGACGCCGAGCGGCTGCGCACGCTGATCGCCAACCACGCGCGCCACACCAATTCCAAGCGCGCGGCTGAAATCCTCGGCCATTGGGAGCACTATCGTCCGCTGTTCAAGAAAGTGATGCCAGTCGAATACCGCCGCGCCCTCGCTGACATGGCAAAGGAGAAGGCCGCCACGATGCAGGCTGCAGAGTAGGTATGGGTAAGGTCACCGGGTTTCTGGAAATCGAGCGCGAGGATCGCGACTATCAACCGGTCGCGGATCGCGTGAAGCATTGGCACGAATTTGTCTTGCCGCTTCCGGAAAAGGAGATCCGCGAGCAGGCGGCGCGCTGCATGGACTGCGGCGTTCCTTATTGCCACGGCACCAGCCGTATTACCGGCGCACCCACCGGCTGCCCGGTGAACAACCAGATCCCCGACTGGAATGACTTGGTCTACCGCGGCAACTGGGAGGAAGCTGCGCGTAATCTGCATTCGACCAATAATTTTCCGGAATTTACGGGACGCGTCTGTCCGGCGCCGTGTGAGGCCTCTTGCACGCTCAATATCGACGAGAACCCGGTCACCATCAAAACGATCGAATGCGAAATTGCGGACCGTGCGATTGCGCAGGGCCTCAAGCCGGATAAGCCACAGCGCAAGACCGGCAAAAAGGTGGCGGTCGTCGGCTCCGGACCGGCCGGTCTCGCTTGCGCGCAACAGCTGGCCCGCGCCGGGCACGAGGTGCATGTCTTTGAACGGTGGGCCAAGGCCGGCGGGCTGCTGCGCTACGGCATTCCCGACTTCAAAATGGAAAAGATTCATGTCGATCGCCGCGTCGAGCAGTTGCAAGGCGAAGGCGTCGTTTTCCATTACAACGCCCATGTGGGCGTCAACGTCCCGGCCGACAAATTGGTCAAGGAACACGACGCAGTGGTGCTCACGGGCGGTAGCGAGGAGCCGCGCGATCTGCCCATCCCCGGCCGCGAGCTCAAAGGCATCCACTTCGCCATGGACTTTCTGCCACAGCAGAACAGGCGTGTGAGCAATGAGCCGCAGAGCGGTGTCGAGCCGATCGTCGCTAGAGGCAAAAAGGTCGTCGTTATTGGTGGCGGCGATACCGGATCCGATTGCATCGGCACTTCGATCCGCCAGGGGGCGGCGTCGGTGACCAATTTCGAGATCATGCCCGAGCCGCCGGAGCACGAGAACAAAATGCTCACCTGGCCAGATTGGCCTCTCAAGCTACGCATCTCCTCAAGCCACGAGGAAGGCGTCACTCGCGAATTCGCTGTGCTAACGCAAAAATTTACCGGCGAGAATGGCCAGGTGAAGAAGCTTCATTGCACGCATGTAGATGCGAAGTTCAAACCTGTACCCGGTACGGAATTCGAGATCGAGGCTGATCTTATTTTGCTTGCGATGGGCTTTGTGCATCCCGTGCACGAAGGGATGCTCAAGGCCCTGGACGTAGCGCTCGACCAGCGCGGCAACGTATCCGCAGACATCAATACGTATCAGACGTCGTTGCCGAAGGTGTTCGCCGCCGGTGATATGCGCCGTGGGCAATCACTGGTGGTCTGGGCGATCCGCGAGGGCCGCCAAGCGGCGCATGCGGTCGATAAATTCCTGATGGGCTCGACCCTGCTGCCGCGCTGACGTCTTACGTTGCGCAAAAGCGCTAGCGGAAAAAGCCGAAAGGACTGCCGCCAGAGGGGAAAATCCCCCGCGGCGGACGCGGTACACCGTCCTGTTTCGGAGGCGACTTGGGCTTGGGGGCGCTGTTCTGTGTGGTCTTGCCGGCGGCTCCGCTCTTAGGCGTTGCCGATTTTTTCTCCGGC
>DASSLE010000374.1:0-8079 GCA_035689725.1 Pseudolabrys sp. | reverse complement strand
CGCTGGCGCACGAGGTCCAGTGCTTCGCGCACCTTATCGACGCGCGCATGCTGCGCGCTACCCTTGGTCGAGAATGAAAGCATGGCCACACGCGCGCTCTCACCAAGCAAGGCCTGCGCGCTGCGCGCCGAGGCAATGGCGATGTCGGCGAGTTCGGCGGGCGCAGGATCGGCATTGACCGCGCAATCGGCAAAGACGAACGGCCTTGGTCCCTTACCGAGGAAATTCGGAACGACCATCAGGAAATAGCTCGACGGCAGTGCGATTCCTTCCGCCAATCCGACCGTCATCAGCCCGGCCTCGATCACGCGCCGCGTCGGATTGGCGCATCCCGCGACCATGGCGTCGGCATCGCCTTGCCGTACCATCATGCCGCCGAAATAAAGCGGCTTGGATACGAGTCGCATCGCCATCGCCATCGTCATCGATTCACGCACGTTCGCAAGTGCCGCGCTATAATCTTGCAGGCGCGCATCGCTGCGTGGATCGACAATATCGACCCCGTCCAATGAGACTTTCAGATCGCTCGCTATCTTCTTTAGTGCGTCGGGCGTGCCGATCAGGATTGGCCGTGCGAGTTTCTCAAGTTTAAGACGCGCCGCCGCGGTGACGATGCGCGCGTCGTCGCCTTCCGGCAAAACAATTTTACGATTGCGCTGCCGTGCGATATCAAACAGCCGATCAAGCAAAGCCATGCTTCCCACCGCGTGAGAAAAACACGAAAACCGTAAGCGAGGGCATCAATGACCGAAACAGCCGAGGTGATCAAGATTCAACGCGGCCTCAAAGGCGTCTATTTCGATCGGTCGCCCTGCACCTTTATCGATGGCAGGGCGGGCGAGCTGCGTTACCGTGGCTATTCGATCCACGATCTTGCCAAGCATTCAAGCTTCGAGGAAACCGCCTGGCTGCTCCTGAATGGTGAATTGCCGAACAAGCAGCAACTCACGGACTTCGATTCTGCGCTCAAGGCGGCCCGCCAGCTGCCCACGCCGGTGCTTGATATTATCCGCGCCATCAAATTGGCCCATCCGATGGACGTGTTGCGCACAGCTGCATCGGCGCTTTCCGCCTTCGACCAGGAAACGGCAGACAATTCACGCGAGGCGACGCTGCGCAAGGCCGTGCGACTGACTTCGCAGGTGCCGATGATCGTCGCCGCGCATTCGCGCATCCGCACCGGCCAGGAGCCGGTAGCGGCAGATCAAACGCTTAGTCATGCCGCCAATCTGCTCTGGATGCTTACGGCCAAGAAGCCCAGCGCCGATGCTGCGCAACTGATCGAACGCGATCTCATTTTGCATGCCGAGCACGGCTCCAACGCGTCGTCTTTCGCGGCGCGCGTGGTGATCGGCACCGAAGCCAATTTACATGCCGCGATTGTCGCGGCGATTGCTGCGCTCTCTGGTCCGGCACATGGCGGCGCCGCCGAAGACGTCATGAAAATGGCGGAAGAGATCGGCGATCCGTCGCGCGCCGCCGATTACGTGAAGGAAAAACGCAAGGCGGGCATAGCGGTCACCGGCTTCGGCCATCGTGTCTACCGCGCCGAGGATCCACGCGCACGTCATATGCGCGCTGGAGTGGAACGTCTGTCGAAGGAAATCGGCGAACCGAAGTGGTTCGAGATCTTGCAGGCGGTGGTCGCGGCGATGGCGCCTTACGCACGCCATGGCGTGAATGTGAATGTCGATTTCTATTCCGGCGTTGTCTACCACCTGCTCGGCATCAAGCGCGATCTGTTCGTGCCGATCTTCGCCATCGGTCGCGTGCCCGGATGGGTGGTGCAGGTGCTCGAGCAACTCGAGAACAACATCCTGCTTCGTCCGCTCACTCTCTATAACGGACCCAACGCGCGCGCATACGTGCCATTGGAGAAGCGGTAGGCACGTTCCAGTTGGTCGGAATCAAAAGCCTTTCACCGTCATCCTGAGTTGGCAGCGTAGCGGCCCTCGAAGGATGACGGACGCTGATCGGGGGCCGCCACCCTTCGAGACTCGGCACTTTGCGCCTCGCACCTTAGGGTGATGGAGAAGTCAGAACGTGCATTCCCATACTACTGCGAGACATGCTGACTCGGATTTCACCGTTGCGGGCCGAAGGCCTTCTGTTATCGTATTGAGAACACCAGTCTCAAATAATGAGACTTTGCCGAAACGGGCACTTGCCGCCCTTCGGCAATCAGCCGGCAGTCGTAAGCCGGATCAGCGTCTTTGCCGGGCATGGCCGCGGGCGGGACGAAACAAGCAAGCGGCCGATGGCAGCAGGGAGGATTTGTCCATGCGTTCGACTACGCGAAGCTTCGCAATGCTTTTGGCGGTGGCGCTCAGCGCCGCGCTGTTCGGCGGCAAGGGGATTGCGGCGGGCTATCCAGAGCGGCCGATCGAATTGATCGTGCCCTGGGGCCCCGGCGGTGGCGCCGATCAGCTCGCCCGTCTCGTCAGCAAATTGATGGAGCCGATGCTCGGGCAGGGCATCCCGGTCGTGAATGTTCCCGGCGGCACCGGTGCGACGGGCATGGCCAAGCTCCTGGCGGCGCCCGCCGACGGCTACTCGATGGCAATCTACATCGCCGACAGTCACGCGTTGCTCGCTGGTAAAAGCCCGCGGTGGACGATGAACGAGATCACGCCGGTGGTGGTGATGATCAAGGGCCCCTCTTTCATCTTTGTGAAGGAGGACAGCGAATTTAAAACCTGGGCCGATTTCGAAAAAGCAGCAAAGGCCAATCCCGGGAAGCTGAAGATTGCGACGCTCGGTTTCGGCAGCGTCGACGATTTCTCGATTGCGGTGCTCGAGCGCGGCGGTATCAAGGTCGTGCAGGTGCCGTTCGCCAAGCCGAGCGAACGCTATGTCTCGATCCTCGGCGGTCACGCCGATGCGCTCTATGAGCAAGCCGGCGATGTCGCACAGTTCCTCAATGGCAAGCAGATGCGGCCGATCCTGTTGTTCGGCGAAAAGCGCCTGGCAGCCTTCAAGGATGTGCCGGCGTCGTACGAGCTCGGCTACAAGGTCGCGCTGCCGCAGTTCCGCTCGATCGTGGTGCGCGCCGGTACGCCGCCGGACGTCGTGAAGAAGTTGTCGGATGCGCTGGCGAAGGTCTACGCCTCGCCGGAGTACAAGAAGTTCCTCGAGGAACAATATGCCGATCCGAACAGCTTCGAGGATGCGTCAAAAGCACCGGCCTTCGTCAACGAGCAGCTCGAAGACATGAAGAAGACCATGGCGACGAACTGACATCGTCGGAAAAAAATCATGGACAAGGCGCTGTTCCGCTCGATCGTGCCTTACGCGATTGGCTTCGCCATTGCGGTTGCACTTTTCATCTATGCGGGCACGTTCCTGTACTCGCCTCGGCCCGGTCAGCTCGGACCCGACGTGTGGCCGCGCCTTGCGATCCTGTTGATGGGCGCTTCTTGCGTATACGAGATCTTCCGGCGCCTCATCGCAGACAACCAGGATGCGACCGGCTTTCTGGAAGCGTTCGACCACGAACCGGACGTTGAGGAAAAGCAACCGGTTTATCCGCGGCTCCTGGTCGGAGGCATCGTGCTGATGGGCATCTACGCGGTGCTGGTGCCGGTGCTTGGCTTTATCCTCGGCACGTTCGTGTTTCTGGCTGCGTTTATGTATGTCGGCGGCTATCGCGCGCATAGGGCGATCTGGGGTACCAGCGCTGCGGTGACGCTCTTCTGCGGCACTCTGTTCCTCCGCATCGCCTACGTTTCGCTGCCGCGCGGCATTCCTCCGTTCGACCGCGTCACTGACGTTTTCTTCGCGATCCCGAGCCTGTGGTGACGGCATGATCGACATCCTCATCCAGCTCGCGAATGGTTTTGTCTACTGCCTGACGCCGCTCAACATGGCGATGCTGGTGACGGGCATCGTCATCGGCCTGCTAATCGGAGTGTTGCCAGGCCTGACGCTGGTGATGGGCGTCGCGTTGGCGTTGCCGTTCACATACAAAATGGACGTCACCGCCTCGATCGTACTGCTCACCGCGATGTACGTCTCCGGCACCTATGGTGGCGCTTTCACCGCGATTCTGTTCCGTATTCCCGGCGAGCCGATCGACGTGCCCATGCTGTGGGACGGCTACACCATGGGGCGCAAGGGCAGGCCGGCCAAGGCGCTCGGCTGGACGCTGGTGGCGGCCCTTGGTGGTGGTCTTCTGTCCGCTGTGGTTATGGTGGCGCTCACCGAGCCGCTTGCCAAATTCGCGCTGCGCTTTTCCTCGCCGGAATATTTCGTGATTGTCATGTTCGGCCTGCTCAGCGTGGTCGCGATCGGCAAAGGCTCGCTCGCCAATGCCTTCATTAGCATGAGCGTCGGCATCCTGATCTCGACCGTCGGCACCGATCCGATTTACGGCGCCTATCGCTTCACTTTCGGCTCGCCGATCCTCGCCGATGGCATCGAATTCCTCGTGGTCATGGTCGGCGCCTACGGCGTCGGCGAAGTTCTCACGCGCCTTGAAACGGGCTTTGCCACCAAGCCGCTCGACAAGATTTCGAACGCGCGCACCGAATTGCCGACGCTCAAGGAGCTCAATGATATCAAGTGGATGTTCTTGCGCTCGTCGGTGGTCGGCGATCTCATCGGCCTGTTGCCCGGCGCCGGCGCCACCATCGCGTCGTTCGTGAGCTACGGCATCGAGGCGCGCTTCGGCAAACGCAAGAATCAGATGGGCACAGGCATTGCGGAAGGAATCGTCGCGCCACAAGCGGCTGCCACCGCTTCGGTCGGCGGCGCGATGGTTCATCTGCTTGCGCTCGGCATTCCCGGCAGTGGCGCGACTGCGGTCATTCTTGGCGCCTTCATGCTGCATGGCATTCAGCCGGGGCCGCAGGTGCTCGTGAGTTCGGCGCCGCTGGTGTACACCGTGTTCGCCTCGTTGTTTCTCGGCCTCGCGCTGATGTGCGCCATCGGCTATTTCGCCATCCGTCCGTTGGTGAAGATCCTCGATTTCCCTGAAGCAGTCGTCTCGGCTTACGTGCTGATCCTCTGCTTCATCGGCGCCTTGTCGATCCGCAACAACATCACGGATCTGTGGCTGATCATCGGCTTCGGCATCCTCGGCTACGGCTTCGAGCGCCTGAAATTCCCGGTCGCGCCGCTGGTGCTGGGCGTGATCCTCGGTCCGATCGCCGAAGAGGCGTTCATGAACACGATGATCAGTTTTTCCAACGACTGGACCGTGTTCTTCACGCGACCGATTTCCGGAACCATCGTCGTGTTGACGATCATCGTCCTGTTGCTGCCCTTCGTGCAGCGTCTGCTCAGAAGTCGCCTGGTGGCGACTCAAACCGAGGTCAGGTAACCCATGCGTACCAATCTTGGACTCGATGAAAGGGCCCCCGCGCCCGCCAGCTCGCGGCGGACTGTGACGGAACTCAAGCCGCCTCTGCGGCCGCTGAAGCCCGCAGATTTACGCGAGCATAGACTCGGCGCTACGGCGCGCTCCTTCGCCATCCTTGAGCACGTGGCAGGGTCACGTGCGCCGGTCGATGTGCTCGACATCATTTCGGCGGTGAAATTGCCGAAGGCGACGGCCTATCGGATGGTCGACTGGTTCGTCACGCAAGGCTACCTGGCGCGCGAGCCTGGCCGGCGAAGGCTGATCGTCGGCCCCAAGCTCACCAATCTCGCTTTCGGCGCGCTTTCATCCTCGATGCGCCACGACATGCCGCACATCGTGCTTCAGCGGCTCGTGAATACACTTAACGAGACCTGCAACATCGGCACACTTCTCAACGGCGAGGTGGTCTATCTCGACCGCGTGGAAGCCGAGCATTGGCCGCTGCGCCTGCACTACACGATAGGTTCGCGCGTGCCGCTGCATTGCAGCGCCATCGGCAAGCTGTTTCTCGCGCTTACAGCATCACTGCGCCGCCAGCGGCTGTTGCAAAGCCTGGAGCTGCGGCGCTTCACCGCCAATACCATTACCGACAGTGCGCGGCTCGACGCCGAACTGCGGCAAATCCGCAAGGAACAGGTTTCCTTCGATCGCGAGGAATATCTCGTCGGCGTCGTCTGCATGGCGGTGCCGGTGATCGGCAAGAACGGCGAGATGCTTGCGGCCCTCGCCATCCAGGCGCCCGAAGCGCGCATGAACATTCAAACGGCGAGGCGGCATCTGCCTGCGCTACGGAACGCCGCGGCGGAGCTTGCCGGGATTTTTCAGGGTAAGACCCAATAAAGCTGAAGTCAGGTAAAGGACTAAAACGATGAATATGACGACAGAAGAAGCCTTCGTGAAGGTCTTGCAGATGCACGGCATCGAGCATGCCTTCGGTATCATTGGCTCCGCATTTATGCCGATTTCGGATCTTTTCCCGAAGGCCGGCATCACATTCTGGGACGTCGCGCACGAGACCAATGGCGGCCTGATCTGCGACGGCTATACGCGATCGACTGGAAAGATTGGCATGGCGATCGCGCAGAATGGCCCGGGCATCACGAATTTCGTGACGGCTATCAAGACTGCCTACTGGAACCACACGCCGATGCTGCTAGTGACACCGCAGGCCGCGAACAAGACGATCGGACAGGGCGGGTTCCAGGAAGTCGAGCAGATGGCCTTGTTTCGCGACATGGTCTGCTATCAGGAAGAAGTGCGCGATGCCTCGCGTGTTGCGGAAGTCTTGAATCGCGTCATTACGAAAGCAAAGCGTCTGTCGGCACCTGCGCAGATCAACATCCCGCGCGACTACTGGACGCAAGTGATTGACATCAGCCTGCCGGCGATCGTCGAGTTCGAGCGTCCGGCCGGGGGCGCCCATGCAGTCGCGGAAGCGGCAAAATTGCTGTCGGCCGCAAAACTCCCGGTGATCCTGTCGGGCGCGGGCGTCGTGCTCGGCAATGCGATTCCCGAATGCGTCGCGCTTGCTGAAAGGCTCGATGCGCCCGTTTGCAACAACTACCAGCACAACGACAGTTTCCCCGGCAGCCATCGCCTCGCCGTTGGCCCGCTTGGTTACAACGGCTCGAAGGCCGCGATGGAGCTCGTCGCCAAGGCCGACGTGGTGTTGGCGCTTGGCACCAGGCTCAATCCGTTTTCGACCCTTCCGGGCTACGGCATCGACTATTGGCCGCGTGACGCCAAGATCATCCAGGTCGACATCAACGCCGACCGGATTGGCCTGACCAAGCCCGTGACAATCGGCATCTGCGGCGACGCCAAGCTCGTCGCGCAAAGTATCCTGACGCAGCTATCGCCGTCGGCTGGCAACCCAGGCCGTGAGGAGCGCAAAGCGCTGATCCACACAACCAAGTCCAAGTGGCTCCAGACTCTTTCGAGCATGGATCACGAGGACGACGATCCCGGCACCACGTGGAACGCGGACGCCCGCAAGCGGGACGCCGACCGCATGTCGCCGCGGCAGGCCTGGCGCGCGATCCAAGCCGGCTTGCCGAAAGACGCGATCATCTCCAGCGACATCGGAAACAACTGCGCCATCGGCAATGCCTATCCGATGTTTGACAAGGGCCGGAAATATCTGGCGCCCGGGCTGTTTGGGCCTTGCGGTTATGGCTTCCCGTCGATCATCGGCGCCAAGATCGGCAATCCCAATATACCGTGCGTCGGTTTTGCCGGTGACGGAGCGTTCGGCATCTCCATGAATGAGATGAGCTCGATCGGCCGCGAAGAGTGGCCGGGCGTCACCATGGTTGTCTTCCGCAATTATCAGTGGGGCGCCGAAAAGCGCAATTCAATCCTCTGGTATGACAACAACTTCGTCGGCACCGAGCTCGATCCGCATCTCAGCTATGCAAAGGTGGCTGAGGCCTGTGGTCTCAAAGGCGTATTCGTAAAAACGCAGACCGAGCTGACAGAGGCACTTCGTCAAGCGTGCGAAGCGCAGAAGAAGCGCGTCACGACCTTCATCGAGGTGATCCTCAACCAGGAGCTTGGTGAGCCGTTCCGCCGCGACGCGATGAAGAAGCCTGTCGTCGTGGCAGGCATCAAGCGCGAGGACATGCGTCCGCAACAAGTGGCTTAATGGAGCTGGATAGAGATGACTGTCGCAGTGAAACCGGTGGCCGATTCGAAGGCCATGGCCGTGGTTGACGAGCTGG
>DASSLE010000373.1:0-4721 GCA_035689725.1 Pseudolabrys sp. | reverse complement strand
TATCTCGCCTTGGCTCTTTGTAGGAGTAACGCGGGCCACTCAGCTCGCGCACGATGAGCTGTCGCTCAGCGCTGCCCTCACGGCCGGCGTACTTGCGCCTTGATCAGATCAGCAATGACCGTTTCAAGATCAGACTTCGCAGCCCCAATGGCCGAGCACCCGCTCGATACAGTTGCGCTGACGGTAGAGGCGCTTGCTGTAGCGGATCGTTGCGGTGCGGTTTGATTTTGGTGGGATGACGGGTTTGATGCCGCGCTCCTTCAAATCGGCTCGGATCGCGTCCGTGTCATAGGCCCTGTCGGCGAGAAGAGCATCTGGCGCCTGCTCGGGCAGATTGATCAGCGTGTCATAGGCTTTGCAATCCGCCGCCTCGCCTGGCGTCAGATGCAAGCCGATGGGCCGACCCCTGGCATCACCGAGACAATGAATTTTACTGGTGAACCCGCCCGCGAGCGGCCAAGAGCTCGTTGATGAGCCCCCCTTATGGATGGCCCGCCCCTCCTGCTGTGCTGGAGGGGGCGATTCGGAACTGAGGAGGGTTATCCATGGATATCGCGGTTCTCGGCATTGATCTCGGTAAGAACAGCTGCAGCGTCGTAGGGCTTGATGGCTCCGGCAAGGTCACTCTGCGGCGTCGCATGCAACGCAAAACCATCATTGTCCTAGCCTCAAAGCTCTCACCCTGTGTTGTTGCAATGGAAGCCTGCTGCGGCGCCCATCATCTCGGACGGATTTTATCCGCACAAGGACACACGCTGCGTCTGATGTCGCCAGAATATGTGCGACCCTATGTAAAGGCACAAAAGAATGACGAGCGAGATGCCGAAGCGATTGCTGAAGCGGCCACCAGACCAACGATGCGCTTCGTCACGCTCAAGAGCCAGGAGCAACTCGACATGCAGACCTTGCATCGAGCCCGCGATCGGATGGTGCGCGAGCGCACATCATTGATGAACCAATTACGGGCTGTTTTGCTTGAGCGTGGCATCATCGTGCCGAAGGGTCGTGCGAAATTGAGACTTCAGCTCACTGAAATTCTTGCACAGCCGTTTGAAGAGTTAAGCACCCGTATCCGCGTTTTGATCGGGGACATGCTGGCACGCTGGAACGCGCTTGATGATCGAATTGCAGCATTCGACGCCGAGTTTGCAGCTGAGGCTAAGCAGTGTGAGGCTGCCAGCCGGCTAACCAGCATTCCTGGAATCGGCCCTCTCAACGCAACTGCTCTCGTCGCTGCGGTCGGAGATGCCCAAACCTTTGCACGAGGCCGCGATCTCGCTGCTTGGCTTGGGCTAGTTCCTCGGCAGGTGACGACCGGAGGTAAGCCTCGCCTGCTCGGCATCACCAAACGCGGCAGTAAATACTTGCGCAAAATGCTGATCCAGGGGGCGCGCTCGGCCTTGCCATTCTTGAGCCGAAGCAGCACTCGCCTGGGGCAGTGGCTGCGCGGCTTGCTCGCACGAGCCCATTCCAATGCCGTCGTCGTAGCGCTCGCCGCCAAGCTGGCGCGCATCGTCTGGGCGCTGCTGCGACATGGCACGACGTTCGAACAGCGAGCAATCGCTATCTGATCACGAGATTGACCGGCTCCATCCCCTAGCCGGTCGATGAAGTCTGCGGGTGGTTGAGAGGAGATGGCCTGACAG
The DNA here is from genome assembly GCA_035689725.1 of Pseudolabrys sp. Lineage (GTDB taxonomy): Bacteria > Pseudomonadota > Alphaproteobacteria > Rhizobiales > Xanthobacteraceae > Pseudolabrys. Next base: position 3,075 of record DASSLE010000373.1, on the reverse strand, counting down.
TCGAGCGGCGTTTCGCAAACCTATGGCGTAAAATGGCACTTCGATGCCGTCCCCCTTATGAGGAGCGAAGCGCGCGGATCTCCATCTTGGCCAACGGCATAGCCGAAAGGCCGGATACGTTTGTGCAGACTGCTCATGTCACCACCACAAAATCACTTGCCGACGGGGCGGGCCATACGTTTTCCGCCCGCGGCCGAGCGATGCGCTTTGACATGCGTGGAGTCGATCATCTGCGTGTCAGTGGACCGCCCGCTCCCAGCAAGCGCCCGAAAAAGGTTTTCCCAAATGCCGCGCCGCGCCCAGCGTACAAAGCGATTATAGATCGTCGTCGGGGCGCCATATTCGGGCGGGCAATCACACCAGCGGCAGCCGCTCTTAAGCACATGCACGATGCCGCTGATCACGCGGCGATCATCTACGCGCTCGACGCCTCGTACATCCCTCGGCAGGTGAAGTTCGATCCGCTTCCACTGCTCATCGCTCAGCCAAAACAGATTTTTGCGCACGATCCCAATCCCCTTCCAAAAACGAATCAGGATCGTATTGTCAGACCGGAAGAATTAATGAGTTTTCACCCTAGTTGGCGCGTGGACGCATGTCCGCTTTGGGTCATTAGCGGACATTGCGACGACTCCGAACTGTGTCCGCTTTACCCCCAATAGCGGACATGCGCAGACGCGGTCGAAATGTCCGCTTTGTGCCAAAAGCGGACATCGCGCCCACCTATTCGATCACCTCGTCGGCGCGGGTGAAGACTCTCGGCGGCACCGTGAGGCCGAGCGCATTCGCGGTCTTGAGGTTGATAATCAGCTCGACTTTCGTCTGCTGCTCAATCGGCAAGTCGGCGGGCTTCTCGCCCTTGAGGATGCGGCCGGTGTAGACGCCAGCCCCACGGAACGCATCCGTAAGACTGCCGCCGTAGGCTATCAGGCCGCCAGCCGCGGCGATCGCGAAATTGGTAGACCGTGGGTACCGCGTGACGGATCGCCAGTGCGGAGAGTTGTTCAAGCCGGCTACTTTGCCCCCGAAAGCGGACATTCGCATGGCATGTCTGCTTTCTGCCAAAAGCGGACATCGTTATTCGATCACCTTGTCGGCGCGAACCAGGATCGCTGGCGGAATCGTGATGGCAAGCTCGGCGGCCGTTTTCAGATTGAAGTATGAAACGCGTCGGTTCCTCGACCGGCAGATCGGCCGGGCGTGCGCCCTTGAGTATCACATCGGTCAGCGCAGCCGCGCGTCTGTAACTCTCGTCGAGGTCGGGCCCGAACGATAACAAGCCACCGTCCTCCGCCTCAGGCGCAAAGGAATGAATCGTCGGAAGATGGCGAGCAAGTGCAAGCGCTGCAACCTCTTTCCGGCGCCCGAACATTACATTGTCGGTCATGAATATCGCAGCCTGCGCGCCGGAGGCCTTGACGTCATTGAACGATACCGAGAGTGTCCAATCCGCGTAGCCGTAATCACGCTGCCGCAACGCTGATTGTGCCTTCGCGGTTGTCCACCATCACTGGTGAGTAGAGGTATTCAATCACGGGCGACGCGCCGTACTTGCTCTCGACGAATTTTTTCCACTCTGGAGTGTAAACGCGATCCGCGTGCGCTCTGGAAGTCCAGAGATAGATGCCGCCAACCCGCAAGCCATCTTCACTCATCCAGTAGTTTTTTCGAAGCAGCCCAGCCATATTTTGGTATTTGGGCGCTGTCTCTTGAAATACTTTGGTCATCTCTTCCAAGGACGCTGCGCGCTTCAGATGAAACGTGGTGATAGTAACGATCATTGCCATCCTCCTTCTGTATCAAATTTATCATATCGAAATTTAAGGGAGCAGCCCTTCAACGAAAAGTGACCCGTCTCAAGGAAAAATCGGGATTTTCTTCAAGCTTACCTCCGGTCAGGCAGCTATATCGCCCCAACTTTCCTCCCACGCAGACGCCCCTGCCGCCTGCGTTTTTTGTTGGCAACAGATTTTCGAATAGGAGAGACCGGATGAGTGCTGATGGGGTTATTCGCAAGTTTGCCACCTATATTGATGAACCAGTGCTTGCCGAACCGCGGAAGGGTTTCTTCGTCCGCTTCATGGAAGCACTCAGGGATACGCGACGCCGTCAAGCTCGCCGCGAGATTGCAAAACACGCTCACCTATTATCAAACGATTCTTGGCCCGGACCCGATTATAGACTTTGACTCCCTGCCGGAAGCCGTCGTGGTGGAGATGCTGCCAGATAGGCGCGTTTAACTGTCTTTACCTGTCAGGTTTGAGGCCGCCCTGTCATTCTACTGTGGACTTGTATGGGCCTGCCCAATGTCCGCTATTGGACCGAAGCGAACAAAGGCGGGTACAGCTGAATTGTCGGCTAAGTGCGACAAGCAGACATCGCGGGTCTCTCTTGACTTGTAAGAGGACCGGGGAAACGTCAAACTTTTTCGGGCGTCATCGGGGCCGCAGCAGATGAGTACGATTGAGACATTGATAGTTAAGCTGTTTCCGCTCCTCATGTTTCTCGGGCTTATATCGCCATTGGTCGCGCTTTTGTCCGCAGTTCTTTTTTACAACCGCCAGCCGGATCGAGATGTGCCTCGAAACGCGATGAACGCTCGAACGTCCCAACATAGAGTTTGTCCGGGTATTCGAGGGCGATCTCCGCCTTGTCCGGAATAGGTTTTGTCAATGGATCCCCCTGCGATAGTCCTAACGCAGCATTCTTACAGAGACGCGATGTGTCCGCTATTGGCACTTAGCGGACAATCCGACCGCACCCGCGTTTGTCCGCTATTGGAGTAACAGCGGACATTGCCCGGACTAATTGCGGCGTCCGCTTCTGATTCATGCGACATTGGACGCTACCTTGATTTATCTCAAGGCTTGCAAGAGCGGGTCAATCTACGGTTCAAACAATCACGAAAGACAATAGGGAGTCGAAGCGCTCATATTTGGGGAGAAGCAAAATGGCTCGTCGTGTTACTCGACGCGAGACGCTGGCGATTGCAGGAACGGCTCTCGCAACGCTGGCGATCCCTGCTGCCGCACAGTCTGCAAATCCAATTAAAATCGGTTTCAGTATGGCCCTTTC
>DASSLE010000372.1:0-2139 GCA_035689725.1 Pseudolabrys sp. | reverse complement strand
CGACGCGCGGTTTCCATGTCACCAAAACGCTTTATCAGCCGCTCGGTCTCGACCGCGCCCGGCGATAACGTATTGACGCGGATATTCTGCGTCGCGTGATCGCTCGCCATCGCCTTGGCAAGTTGGATTAGCGCACCCTTGCTCGCGCAATAAGCCGCGCGGCGCGAAGCGGCGACGGAACCAAGTTGCGAGGCGATATGAATAATGCTGCCGCCACCCGCCGCGATCATCGCAGGCAAAATGGCGCGGCTCATCAGAAATGCACCGCCGACATTGACCGCGAACACCCGGTTCCAGTCGGACAGGGTGAGGTCGAGCACAGTGCCGTTCGGGTCATAACCGGCGGCGCCGTTGACCAGAATATGAATGGCCGGAAATTTACCCAAAATCGCCTTTGCCGCGACTTCGACATCCGCTTCGTTCGCAACGTCGCAATGCACGGGCAACGCCTGGACGCCGTTTTTGGCAACCGCCGCGGCCGTTGCCGTGACGGCTTGCGCATCAAGATCGACGCAGGCAACGGCAGCCCCGGCCTCCCCGAACGCTAGTGAGATCGCGCGTCCGATACCGTTGCCAGCGCCGGTGACGACCGCCGATTTTCCTGCCAGTGAATATTTGTTGGTTGCCGCCACTCCACTGTCCCTATGAAACTGCGGCGGCGATGCGGCCGAGATAGGCTTCTTGAACGCGCGGATTTTGCTTAAGATCGGCGCAAGGCCCGCTCGCGATTACCGATCCGGTCTGCAGCACATAGCCACGACTCGCCGTTTCCAGCGCGTAGCGGGCATTCTGCTCGACTAGGAGCACGCCGGTGCCAGTCGCGTTGATCGTGCGGATGGTGCGGAATATGTCCTGGACGATAATCGGCGCGAGACCGAGCGATGGCTCGTCGAGACAAAGCAATTGCGGCTCCGACATCATAGCGCGGCCGAGTACCAGCATTTGCTGTTCGCCGCCGCTCAACGTTCCGGCATTCTGCGTGTTACGCTCAGATAGGCGGGGAAACATGTCGAAAATCTCGCCGATCATTCGACGGATTTTTGCACCATTGTTGCGATTTTTGAAACCGCCGAGCTCAAGATTTTCCCGTACCGTGAGAAATGGAAATACATGACGGCCTTCCGGAACGAGCGCAATGCCGAGCCTGCTGCGCTCGTGCGAAGGCATTGCCGTCACGTCGCGCCCGCAAAACACAATTGAGCCGTGCCGCGGTGGCAGCAAGCCCGCGATTGCGCGCAACGTGGTGGATTTCCCCGCTCCGTTCGCGCCGATTAACGCGACGATTTCTCCCTTTTCGACGCGTAGCGAGATGTCGCGACAAACAGCCACCTGCCCGTAAGCGAGTTCGAGCTTATCGGTGGAAAGCAGCGCGCTCACGACAATTCTCCACCTAGATAGGCTGCAATCACGGCGGGATTTTTCTGCACTTCGGCCGGTGCGCCCTGGAACAAATGCCGGCCGTAGTCCATCACCATGATGCGATCAGCGACATTCATCACGAGATCCATGTTGTGCTCGACAACGATGACGGTGATGCCACGGCCGCGGAGGATGCGAATGCGGTCAAGCAAGACGTCAACTTCTGCGGCATTTAGGCCCGCTGCCGGCTCGTCGATCAGCAAAAGCAGCGGGCTGGTCGCAAGGGCGCGTGCGAGCTCAAGCATACGCTGCTCGCCATAAGACAACACTCCCGCGAACACGTGCAGACGCGAACTCATGCCGAAGAACTCAAGCAAGCGCAGCGCCTCTTCGCGGCAACGCCTTTGATCACGTGCAAAAGCCCCGCCGTGCACGACATATTGCCAGGCGGGAATTTTATGATGGACATGGAACCCGGTGAGCACGTTGTCGAGTACGCTGAGTTGCTTGAACAAACGTATCTTTTGAAACGTGCGCGCGAGACCGAGCCGCACGCGCCGATGCGAGGGCATCCCGGAGAGGTCGTGGCCGTCGAGCGCGAGCGACCCTGAATCGGGCTGATAGACGCCGCTGATCAAGTTGAGCAGCGTTGATTTGCCGGCACCATTGGGGCCGATGATAGCAAAGATGGAACCGCTTGCGACGTCGAGCGAAATATCGGAAACGGCGCGCACGCCACCGAAGCTCTTATGCAGACCCTGCGCGCGCAACAGCGGTGCC
>DASSLE010000371.1:0-2065 GCA_035689725.1 Pseudolabrys sp. | reverse complement strand
CTTCTTGACCGCCGTTTCTCTGTTCGTGTTCGAGCCCAAGTCCGGCCCCTATCTGCTGGTGGATGACCTCAACAAGGTGTTCATCGTGCTGACGACTTTTGTCGGCTTCACCACCAGTTTGTTCAGCGCAAGTTATATCGGTCACGAGATCGAGATCGGCCGCCTGACGCCGACTTTCGTGCGCTTTTATCACGCCATGTATCAGGTGCTGATGTTCGCCATGAATCTGGCGCTCGTCGCCAACAATATCGGCCTGATGTGGGTCGCGATCGAAATGGCGACCCTCACCACAGTACTGATGGTTGGCATCTACCGCACCCACGAGGCGCTGGAAGCGGCGTGGAAATATTTCATCCTCGGCAGCGTCGGCATCGCACTGGCGCTATTCGGCACCATCCTGGTCTATATGGCGGCGCGGCCGGTGATCGGCGAAGGACTCGAAGCCATGGTGTGGACCGTGCTGGTCACACAGGCAGCGAAATTCGACCCTGCTTTGCTCAACGTCGCCTTCGTGTTCCTGCTGCTGGGCTACGGCACCAAGGTGGGGCTTGCGCCGCTGCACGCCTGGCTACCCGACGCGCATGCGGAAGGCCCGACGCCGATCTCGGCGGTGCTGTCTGGCCTGCTTCTAAACGTCGCGCTCTATGCTTTATTGCGCTTCAAGATGCTGCTGGCGCTCAATCCGGCGGCAATCGCGCCCGGCCCGTTGATGGTGACCATGGGCCTGATCTCCTGCGTGTTCGCCGCTTTCATGCTGTATCGGCGGCGCGACATCAAACGCATGTTCGCCTATTCGTCGATCGAGCACATGGGCATCATCGTGTTCGCCTTCGGCATGGGTGGCACGCTCGCCAATTTTGCCGGTCTGCTGCACATGACCATGCATTCGCTGACCAAGTCGGCGATCTTCTTCGCGGTCGGCCACATCGCGCAGGTAAAAGGCACGCAGAAGATCGCCGACATGGGCGGGCTGACGGTGACCAATCCGGTGCTCGGTTGGGGTCTGGTGCTTGGTGTCGTCGCCATCGCCGGCCTGCCGCCGCTCGGCATTTTCATGAGCGAATTCCTGGTGGTGAGTTCGACCTTCGCGCGCGAGCCGTGGCTGGTGATCATTTTGGTGTTCGGCATCCTGGTCGCCCTCGGCGGCCTGTTCCTGCGGCTCAATACGATTGCTTTCGGCGAGCCACGCGGCCCGACCGCACCGGCTGAGGCCTCCTACGTTCCGATGTTCGCCCACCTCGCCATCGTATTCATGGCCGGTTTCTATATGCCGCCGGCGCTGGTTACTGGCTTCCAGAACGTTGCGAAGCTGTTGGGATAGCGTCATGGCACTGCTCGACAGCATCACGCATCGCGAGACGGCCAAGCGGCATCGCCCTTGGCCGCGCGTGACTGTAACCGACGATGGCTGGCGGCAGGCGATCGACTTGCTCGCGGATGGCAGCTGCACGTTGCTCGGCCTGTGGGGAGACACGCCGGAGATCCACATGGCACTGCTGGATGAGACATCCAGCGACGTCGCCGTCGTCAGCTATGACTGCAAGTCCGGAAAGTATCCGAGTGTCGCCGCACGCCATCCCCCCGCGATCCGGCTGGAACGCGCAATTCGCGATCTGTTTGATCTCGAAGCGGTGGATACGCCCGACCCGCGCCCCTGGCTTGATCTCGGTTTCTGGAACGTGCGACATCCGCTCGGCAAAATAGCCACCGCACAAAAGCCTACGCCGTACAAATTTCTGCCGGTGGAAGGAGAGGGGCTGCACCAGATTCCAGTCGGGCCGGTGCATGCCGGCATCATTGAGCCAGGCCATTTCCGCTTCACGGCCAACGGCGAGCATGTGGTGCGACTCGAGCAGCGTCTGGGTTGGGTGCACAAGGGCATCGAGTCCCTGATGGACGGCGCCACGCTCGAGGAGGCGGTGAACCTTGCCTCGCGCACCTCCGGCGATAGTACGGTTGCTTACGCTTTTGCGTTCTCACAGGCAGCTGAAGCTGCGATGCAGGTGAAGGTGCCGCCGCGCGCAGCTTATTTGCGCGCGCTGATGGCCGAACTCGAGCGGCTGGC
>DASSLE010000370.1:0-11131 GCA_035689725.1 Pseudolabrys sp. | reverse complement strand
TGCCTCTCAACGACCAACGTTGAAAATCATGCCGATCAATACGTCCAATTCAGCACCATATCCGCGAGCACTTGCCTCGCGTTGCTTACACAAGTGCGAAATTAACAGCACTTCCTGCAGCAAGGAAGGGGCAGCTCATGGTTGAGCCGATGCCCCTCCGCCCGCGCTGGGCCATTGCAGTAGCGCTGATCGCTGTCGCATTCGGTATCGTTACCATTATCGTCGGCGGAAAGACCCTGTTTGGCGGTGCGGAACAACGAGCCGCCGCCGGCAATATTGTTCCCTTCGTTCTTTGGTTCAATTTCGTTGCCGGCTTTGCTTACGTGTTCGCGGGTGTCGGGCTGTTCTTGTGGAAGCGTTGGGCAGCCAGACTGTCAGCGGCCATCGCCAGCGCGACTATCACCGTGTTCATCGCGTTTGGACTCCACGTTTTTCTTGGTGGCGCGTTCGAGGTGAGAACGGTCGGTGCAATGATTATTCGTAGCGCCGTGTGGATCGTGATAGCCGCATCAGCTTGTCGCACCCTCGGATGTTTCCAACCTCCAGTACAAACGAGCAGCTAAATGCTGACGCAAATGCGCCGCCCAATGTCCGCTTTTGAGGATAAAGCGGACGCATAGGGAACCTCACCTGCCAAAACCGAGGTTGCTCCGCCAGTCGCGCGATTCTCCAGTCGCGCGATTCTAATGTGCGGATCAAGTTGAAGCTTAAGCTATCGTAATTTCGCGCGCCGTTTATCGGTCAATCAGGATACCAGGGTTCAAGATATAGTGCGGGTCCAGCCGCTGCTTGACCGCCCACAAGGCGTCAGCAAATAATTCGGGCCGCTCGCGGTCGTACCAGCTCCGATGGTCACGTCCGAGTGCATGATGGTGCGTAATTGTCCCTCCCGCGTTGATCATTGCTTCCGAGGCAGCGGCTTTGATCGCCCAGAACTGCTCAACCAACTTGCTCTTTTCGCCGAGCGCGTGCCATGTGAAGTATGGTGTTGGCCCATCTGGATAAAGATGGGTGAAGCGCACCGTACATGTGCCTGCGCGGCCGGTTACTTCGCGGATTGCGCGCAACGTCGCTTCCTTAACCCGAGTCTGGAACTCCATGTAACGCTCCCACGTGATGCAGCTTTCTGCCGTATCGCGCATCACGCCGCGTGCAATCGCGTGTTCGCGCAGATACGGGCCGCGCAGGAACTTATTGCGCCAGTTCCCGGCAGCGCCGCGACGTTGCGAATCTTCCTCAGCCAATGCATTACGATCCCAGTCGCCGCCATAGTCGCCGCAGATTTGCAGCGCCCTATCCATCCACGGCTCAAGGGGGTGATCTGCCGACTCGAAAGAAAGTACCAGAAGATCGAAGGTGCCATCTCCTGCCTCGGTAAATTTGGCTTCGTCGCGCTCGATCAGCCGAGCGTTAGCCGGGTAGAGCCCGGCTTGGCTGATTGTTCGAACGGCGGCGACGGCCTTCTCGTAGTCATGGAAGCGTACTGTCGTAGACCGTCGGAACGTCGGTCTACGATGCAGTCGCACCCACGCTTCGGTGATGATGCCCAGCGTGCCCTCAGAACCCAGAAACAACCGATCGGGATTCGGTCCAGCTCCCGATGTCGGCAAACGGCGCGTCGCAATCAAGCCAGCCGGAGTGACAACACGCAGGCTCTCAATGTGATCGTCGATCTGACTATAGACGGTCGCGTAGTGCCCGGCGGCGCGAGTGGCGATCCATCCGCCCAATGACGAAAATTCCCAGGCCTGCAAGAAAAAACGCATCGTCAGGCCGCTGGGCTTGAGTTGGCGCTCCAAATCAGGGCCGAGGACACCGGTTTGAATGCGCGCCGACAGAGATGTCTTATCTACCTCGATCACTCTGTTAAGGTGCTTTAAATCGATCGTCACCGTACCGTGATAGCGCTCGTCGATGGGCGGATTGACACCGCCAATGACGCTAGACCCACCGCCGTAGGGGATCGCAGCGAAGTTATTGGCGCCGCACCAGTCGAGCACCGCTCGGATTTCGCTCTCGTCCCGCGGGTACGCGACTGCGTCGGGCGGGTTAGAAAAATCCCGTCGGTGAATCATCCGCGCGAGATCATGGACCGAGCGGCCATAGCAATGAAGCAAACGATCGTACTTGTCACTGGTAGAAAACGGCTTCAAAGCCGTCGGCAACGACACCCGGGGCGCTCGCAACGTGATTTCTGATTCGCGCGGCATGGGTGCCGGATTGAAGCCGTCGACCCCGAAAAGGTTCGACCATGCGCGCTCAAACCAGCTAAGTTCCTCTGCTGAAACAACGTCTTCTTCAAATCCCCAACCATAAAAGCTGCGCTTTTTAGGGTTGGGATTAGTCACGGAGACGCCAGTGCGCATTTGCACGTTCCCTAACGCAGGTGACAGGAAACCCAATGCCCCGGCTTGACCTCGCGTAGCGCCGGAGCCTCGCCGCGGCAGCGATCGACTGCATAGGGGCAGCGGGTGTGAAAGTGGCAGCCGGACGGGGGATTGATCGGGCTGGGAACGTCGCCTTGCAGCACGCGCTTCTGCCGCTTGACGCGCGGGTCGGGCACCGGCACAGCCAGCAAAAGCTGCTCGGTATAAGGGTGTAGCGGCTGCGTGAACAGCGAACGCTTGTCGGTGTATTCGACGATGCGACCGAGATACATCACCGCGATGTGGTGGCTGATATGTTCGACTACGGCGAGATTGTGCGAGATGAACAGGTAAGCAAGCCCCAACTCGTGCTGCAAATCCATCATCAAATTGAGCACCTGCGCCTGGATCGAGACATCGAGCGCAGACACTGGCTCATCGCCGACGATCAGCCGCGGCTGCAAGGCGAGCGCGCGCGCAATTCCAACGCGCTGACGCTGGCCGCCTGAGAACTGATGCGGGTAGTTATCCATCTGCGCTCGGCGCAGGCCGACCTGCTCAAACAGTGCGGCGACTTTCTCCCTCACCGCCGTGCCGCTTGCGACGCGGTGCACCCGCAGCGGCTCGGCTACTATGTCGCCGGCCGACATGCGCGGATCAAGCGAGGAAAACGGATCCTGGAAGATGATCTGCATCTGCCGACGGTAGAGCCGCAATTCCGCTTTGCTTAAGCGTGTAATGTCGTTGCCGCCAATCCGGATGCTGCCGGCGGTGGGATCGATCAGCCGCAGCACGGTGCGGCCGACCGTCGATTTGCCGCAGCCGGACTCGCCGACCAGCCCGAGCGTCTCGCCCGCTCGGATCGTGAAGCTCACGCCGTCGACCGCGAACACCGTGCCGCCTGCGCGCTGCAATAGGCCCTTTCGGATCGGAAAATGCTTCTTGAGGTCGCGCACCTCGAGCACAGCCGCGGAGCTTTGCTCAGGCATTACCGTCCCCATAGAGCTCGCGCGATCGCCAGCAGGCCGCCCAGTGATCCGGCCGCTTTTCCTCGTAGTCCGGATAGCGGTTGCGGCAACGCTCCTCAGCATGCGCGCAGCGAGGCGCGAATACGCAGCCGGGCGGCAAGTTGGTCAAAGCGGGAACCGCGCCGGGAATCTCCTGCAACCGCTCCGCGGCAATCGCGACCTCGTCTCGCAGCGAGGGCAGCCGTGGAATCGAGCCCATTAGCCCTTGTGTGTAGGGATGCTGCGGCTGGGCGAACAGTTCTTCGACCGAAGCTTCTTCGACCTTGCGTCCGGCGTACATCACGATCACGCGCTGCGCAGTCTCAGCCACCACGCCGAGGTCGTGGGTGATCAGGATCACCGCCGTGCCGAGCTTGTTTTGCAGGTCAAGAATAATGTCGAGGATCTGTGCCTGAATGGTGACGTCGAGCGCGGTGGTTGGCTCGTCGGCGATCAGTACTTTCGGATTGCAGGCCAGCGCCATAGCGATCATCGCGCGCTGACGCATGCCGCCGGAGAGTTGGTGCGGATATTCATGCGCGCGCTGCTCCGGCTCTGGAATGTGGACAAGCCGCATCATCTCGACCGCCTTGTCCCAGGCCTGGCGCCGGTTGACTTTTTCATGCAGCAGAACTGCTTCGGCGATCTGGTTGCCGATAGTGAGCACTGGATTGAGCGAAGTCATAGGCTCCTGGAAGATCATCGCGATGTCTTTGCCGCGCACACCGCGCATCGTCTCCTCGTCGAGCGCGAGGAGGTCGATGCCGGCAAGCTTCACCGAGCCGCCGACGATGCGACCAGGCGGATCGGGCACCAGTCGCATCAGCGACAGCGCAGTGATGCTCTTGCCGCAGCCGGACTCGCCGACGATCGCCAGTGTCTCATGCGGCGCCAGCGTAAAACCGACGCCGTCGACGGCTTTGACGATGCCATGGCGTAGGTCGAAATAGGTACGCAGGTTATCGACTGCGAGCAGCGGCTCGCCGGCCGCGGCCACGCCGTGCATCTCGCGTTTATCGGCGGTCATTGTCATGGCGCGCGATTAGTCGCGCAAACGAGGGTCGAGGATATCGCGCAGCGCGTCCCCGAACAGATTGGTGCCGAATACTGCCAGGCTGATGGCGACGCCTGGGAAAATCACCAGCCACGGTGCGGTGCGGACATATTCGGCGGCGGATTCCGACAGCATGCGGCCCCAGGATGGATGCGGCTCCGGCACCCCGAGGCCGAGGAACGACAGCGACGCCTCGGTCAGGATGGCAGCGCCGAGCTGTGCGGTCGCAATCACGATTAACGGCGCGACCGTGTTTGGCAACACGTGGCGCACCGCGATACGAAATTCGCTCATGCCGACTGCGCGCGCCGCCTCGACGAAAGGCTGCTCCCGTAACGTCAGCGCATTGGAGCGGACGACGCGCGCGGTATAGGGGATCAGCGGGATCGCGATGGCGACAATGGTATTGTCCAGCGCCGGCCCGAGCGCCGCCGCCATCACCAGCGCCAGCACCAGCAGCGGCACCGCCTGCAGCACGTCGACGATGCGCTGAATCACCAGGTCGACCCAGCCACCGAGATAGCCCGAGGTCAGGCCGAGCATGACGCCGAACACGCAGCCTAGAAACGTCGAGCCGAGCCCGACTGCGAGCGAGATGCGCGCGCCGTAGACGATCCGGCTGTAGATGTCGCGGCCCATCTGATCGGCGCCCAGCCAATGCCCATGGCCCGGCGGCACCAGCGAGACGAGTGAATTGGTCCGGATCGGATCGTAGGATGTGATGAAATCGGCGAAGATGGCGGCGAAAACGAATACCGCCATGATCGCAGCGCCGATGACGCCGAGCGGATGCGCGGCAGCGTGATAGCAGATCTTCGACCACACGCCTTCCGCACGTACGGTATCCACCGGCCCGGGGACGATATCGATAATAGCCATCAGCTCGCTTTTCCCTTCACCCTAGCCGGAATATTTGATGCGCGGATCGAGCACCGCGTAGAGCAGGTCGACCAGGAAGTTGATCGACACCGCGACCACCGCGATGAACATCACCAGGTTCTGCACGATCGGATAATCGCGCCAGCGGATCGCCTCAACCAGAAAGCGCGCGACGCCCGGTATGTTGAACACCGTCTCGGTGACGATCAGGCCGCCCATCAGGAAGGCGGCCTCGATGCCGATCACCGTGACGACTGGAAGCATCGCATTGCGCAGAGCATGGTTGTAATTGACGTTTGAATCCGACGCGCCTTTCGCACGCGCGGTGCGGATGTAATCCTGCCGCAGCACCTCCAGCATCGACGAGCGCGTCAGGCGCATGACCAGCGCCGAGCTGCGAAATCCAACCGCCGCCGCCGGCACGCTGTAGAGTCCCAATGCGCTCCAAAATCCTGTCGGCGCGCTGTTGTAGATCGGGATAGTGCCGAAATATTTCACGAACGCCATCAGGATCAACAGACCGAGCCAGAACGACGGCATCGACAATCCGCTCAGGCTGATGACGCGCAGGGCGTAATCAAGCCCGGAATTCTGCTTGACTGCGCTGATCACCCCGAGCGGAACGCCGAACAGAATCGCAAACGTCAGCGCCAGTCCGGCAAGCTTGGCGGTGATCGGAATGCGCGGCAGAATCTCGTCGATCGCCGGCTTCTCCGACACGTAGGAATAGCCAAGATCGCCGTGCGCGAGCCCGCCGATCCATTGCACGTATTGCACGGCGATCGACCGATCAAGGCCGAGCTGCTTTTCCAGCTTGCCCTTCTCGGCCGTGTCGATCATTCCGGCGGCATCAAATAGGATATCCGCGATGTTGCCGGGCACCACCCGCAGCATCGTGAACACTAGCACGGAAATTCCGAACAACGTCAGGAGCATCAAAAAGAAGCGCCTGATCAGATAAGTCCCCACCATGGCCTCCCATCTTCCGCGGGGGAAAGCGCGCCTGGCCGCCCTCTACCGGCCAGGCGTGCTGGAGCTGCGTTCATTTATCCAGCCAGATGTCCTCGTAGCGGTAGCCGTTGTAGGCGCTGTTGTTCATGATGGTCATGTTCTTCACATAGGGCTTCCAGCAGGTGCCCGACCGCGCATGCATCAGGATCGGACGCGCTACGTCTTCCTGAAGCTTCTTGTCGATCTCCCATACCATTTTCTTTCGCTTTTCGACGTCGGTTTCGACCGATTGCTTGTCGAACAGCGCTTCCAATTCCTTGTTGCAATAGTGGGTATAGTTGCGCTCGGAGCCGCAGGCGTAATTTTCATAGAATGCCTGGTCCGGATCGTCGATGCCGTTGCCGGTCAGGTTGAGGCCGACCGAATAGTCGTTGCGTGCGACCTTGGCGAACCAGGTGCTGGACTCTACCGGCTCCAATTCCGCGTCAATATAAATGCTCTTGAGCTGATCGATCAGCACTACCGCCGGATCCCGGTAGGTTGAAATATTCCGCGTCGAGACTTTGATCTTGAGCGGTTTGTCGGGCCCGTAGCCGAGCTTAGTCATTATCGCGCGGGCTTGCTCGCGGTCCTTCGTCACGTCGCCGTAGCCGGGAATGGTCTTGAGCATGTCGGGCGGCATGCCCCAGACGCCTTCAGGCGGCGGCAGCAAAGTCCCGCCCTGATCGGCCTGCCCCTGGAAGATGATATCGATGAATGACTTTCGGTCCAGCGCGAGCGCCATCGCCTTGCGCAGTTCGATATTATTGAAGGGCGGGTTCTCGCGGTTGATGATGAGATTGGTGCTGACATTGATCGGCGCGATTTCACAGACGGCGGTTGGATCCTGCGACTTGATGTCCTTGATCAGCGCCGCCGTCATCTCGGTGGGGAAGGTCATGTCCACTTTGCCAGCGACGAAGGCGAGCACTGCGGTCGCACGATTGCGGATGATCGTGTATTCAATGCCGTCGAGATAGGGCAGACCCTTTTTCCAATAGTCCGGATTTTTGGCGAGCGTGATCGATTCGTTCTGCTTGAACTCTACGAATTTGAACGGACCGGTGCCGATCGGATGCGTGCGCATTTGCGCCGTTGGGACGTGACACGAATAAATCGGCGTGTAGCCCGACGCGAGCATCGCCAGCAGCGAGGGCTGCGGCCGCTTGAGCTGCAGCGTCACTTCGAAATCGCCATTGGCGCTGACGTCGGAAATATTGCTGAACAGATCCTTGCGCGGATTCTTGCGGAATTTATCCTGCCCCCTGCCTTGCAGCAGGTCGAACGTGCATTTCACATCCTTGCTGGTGAAAGGCTGGCCGTCGTGCCACTTGACGCCTTCGCGCAGCTTGAACGTCAATTTCAGATTGTCCGAGCTCCAGTCCCAACTCGTCGCTAGCTCTGGCACGATGGTGCCCATACTGTTTTGCGGCTTGTGCTGATCGTAGATCACGAGGTTGTTGAACAGCCCCATGGCGGGGGTATTGACGGAGAAGGTCGCCTCCTCGTGAATGGAGAGGCTGGGTGGCGTCTCGCGATGGTAGACTCTCAAAATTCCGCCGTGCTTGGGCTCAGCTGCTTGCACACTGCCGATGGATGCAACGGCAAGAATTGCCGCCGCGAAAGCAAAAAACTTGGTCATGTTATCCTCCCAAGTCGCGCCAACCGCACCCGACGGACGGCCACGGGCTTTGACTTTTCTATTTTGACAATGACGCTACCCGGTGTGATTTTCGCGATCAACGGGGCTGTCAGACCGCACCGCAGCAATCGCAAGTAGTTCGGGAATCAGGCTCGCTTGCCAACTGTCTCGCTTAGCCCCACCATTGCTCATATCGAGAACCCACAACGGCTGTCGAAAAAATCGACGTAAGAGCGGAAAACGAGCGAAGCAATCGTGGCGGGCGAGAATGACCATATCGTCGCCGAAATGGCGGCGCGTATTCTTGCGGACCTCGCCGATCCCCAGAGCGTCAACCGTGCCAAGGACGAGCGCTGGAAGGAAACGCTTTGGCACGCGCTTAGTGAAGCCGGGCTGCCGCTCGCTTGGGTTCCAGAAAAACTAGGCGGTTCGGACGCAAGCCTAACGGATGGCTTCGCCATTCTCAGCGTGGTCGGGCGTTTCGCTTTGGCCGTTCCGCTTGCAGAAACAATGGCCGCCGGCTGGCTACTGGCGCGCGCCGGTCTCGTAGCACCTGCGGGCCCCATGACGGTCGCCCCTGCCCGCCCCCACGACCGCATCGAGGTCAATCGGGACGGCACGCTTAGCGGCAGCGCTTTTGGAGTGCCCTTTGCACAAGGTTCGCAGCACATAGCCGTGCAAGCTGAGAGCAGCAGAGGCGTCGCTATCGCGCTTGTTGAGACAAGGACCTGCCAGCTGAGCAAAGGCCACAATCTGGCAGGCGATCCGGCCAATGCCGTGACTTTCGAGCGCGTCAAGCCACTGCACAGTGCGCCGGCACCACCGGGCTTTGACCGCTCATCACTAATGCTGATGGGATCAACGATCCGTAGTGTGCAGACCGCCGGTGCGCTGGAAGCGATCCTGTCGCTCAGCGTCACTTACGCCAATGAGCGCGTCGCGTTCGAACGGCCGATCGCAAAATTCCAAGCAGTACAGCAAAATTTAGCGAAGCTCGCCGGCGAGGTGGCGGCTGCTCTTGCCGCCTCAGGCTCGGCGGCCGATACGATCGCGCAGGCCAGCGCGTTCGATGACGCCGTTGTGCTCGAAGCCGCCTCCGCCAAGATCCGCACTGCGGAAGCCGCGACGGAAGGTTCGACCATCGCGCATCAAGTCTTCGGCGCAATTGGCTTCACCAGAGAACACGTATTGCATCGGTTCACGCTCCGCGCCCTGTCCTGGCGCGACGAATTCGGAAATGAAAGTTATTGGGCGGCGCAACTCGGTAATCAGGTCGCCCACCGCGGTGCCGACGAATTCTGGCCTTTGGTCGCCTCGCGATGACCGCAAATCTCCGCTTCGAACCTATCCGGCTGCCGGCTGAATGCGAGGCTCTTCGGGCGGAAGTGCGCGCGTTTCTCGCCGAGGAAGTGGCGTCTGGCACGTTCGATCCGCACCGCCCAGGCCATGGTGATTCACATAACCGAGCGTTTAGTCGGCGCATCGGCGCCCAGGGCTGGATCGGAATGACTTGGCCCAAAAAATATGGCGGTCACGAGCGCAGCTTCCTCGAACGCTACGTGGTGACAGAGGAGTTCCGCGTTGCAAACGCGCCAGTACGATTGCACTTCGTCGCCGATCGCCAGAGCGGGCCAATCCTGCTCAAGTACGCGCCTGAGCACGTCAAAATGGACATCCTGCCGCGCATCTGCCGCGGCGAACTGTGCTTTGTCATCGGCATGAGCGAGCCCGGTTCTGGCTCGGACCTCTTCGCGGTCAAGACCAAGGCCACAAAGGCGGACGGCGGCTGGCGCATCAATGGTAGTAAGATATGGACGAGCAACGCGCATATTGCCGACTACATGCTAGGCCTTTTCCGCACATCCGCCCCGAGCAAGGAAAACCGCCGGCACGGGCTCACGCAATTCCTCGTCGACATGAAGGCGCCCGGCATTACGGTAAACCCCATTATCCAAATGACCGGTCAACACGACTTCAACGAGGTGGTGTTCGACGACGCCTTTGTTCCCGATGATTACGTGATGGGCGAGATCGATAGCGCATGGAAGCAGGCAACCAGCGAGCTCGCTTATGAGCGCAGCGGTCCAGAGCGGTTCCTGGAAACCTTCTACGTGCTTCTCAAGCTCATTCGTGCGCTCGGTCCTGAGCTCGATGTTCGTAGTGCGGAAGGACTTGGCCGCTTGGTCGCGCAATTGCACACGCTGCGGCGCATGTCGGTATCGGTCGCCGGCATGCTACAGGCCGGCCACGAGCCGGTAGTGGAAGCCTCGATCGTCAAAGATCTCGGTACCATCTGGGAGCAAAAGCTTCCACACCGCGTGCGCGAGCTCGCAGCGTTTCTTGAGCTAGACGCCACCAATCGGACCAGCTTGGAGGAGCAGCTTGCCTTCGCGACGACGGTCGCGCCCAAGCTCACCATCCAAGGTGGAACCACCGAAATCCTGCGCGGCATCATCGCGCGCGGGCTGGGCCTGCGGTAAAAGGCGAGAGCAACCAACGTGCCGGATATTGGAAAGCTGCTGTGGCCCAGGTCAGTGGCGGTTGTTGGCGCCTCGTCTGATATTCATGGCCTGCGCGGACGCATTTTGGAAATCATCCTGAGCCACCCTTTTACGGGCAAGATCTATCCCGTGAGCCGCAGCGCCTCCGAGGTGCAGGGCCTCAGAGCTTACTCTTCGGTAGATGAGCTTCCAGAGCCGGCTGATCTGGCTATCGTGATTATCCCTGCAGCCCACGTGCCGGCCGAACTCGAACGCTGCGGGCGCGCGGGAATCAAGGCCGCGGTTATCCTCAGCTCCGGATTTGCTGAGGAGCCGGGCGAGTCCGGCCGTCGCATGCAACGCGCGATTGCGGAGACCGCGCGACGCTATGACATGGCGGTGAGCGGGCCCAACACCGAAGGCTTTGCTAATATCGCGGCTGCGTTTTGTCCGACCTTCAGCCCGGCAATGGATAAGAGCGCCGGCTCGCTGCATCCGGCGCGCGCGCTTGGCCGCGGCCAGGTGTCTGTTATCTCGCAAAGTGGCGGCCTCGGTTTTGCGTTTTTTGATCGTGCTAGGTCGCGCAATCTGTCGTTCCGTCACATTGTCACTACTGGTAACGAAGCCGCACTCGAAGTGTCAGACTTCATCGATTACATGCTCGATGAGGGCAAGACCGACGTCTTTCTTCTGCTGATCGAAGACGTGAAGAC